>JAYTNJ010000262.1:0-2171 GCA_043748345.1 Saprospiraceae bacterium | reverse complement strand
TAGTGAACCATTCTCTTCCGCAAAAACACAGGTACTAAAGAACGTTGCCGGCACATTAAACTTCTCTAATAGAGTTAATACTAGTTCTGTTCCTTTACGAGAAACAGCAATCTGCTCATCAAAAGAGATTGAATAACCATATTCCAATGGCATGTCAAACTCCTCAAGATCAAACGAAAAAAGAACACACTTCTGACTCATTTACTTTTCAATGGCGGATAGTTGGTTTCTCGTATAAAGTAAAGTGGGCGTTGTTTCGTTTGAATTACCAACTTGCTGACGTAAAGACCTATTATTCCAATGAGAAGCAATTGAAGGCTTCCAAAGAAAAATATAGTGATAATAATGGAGGTCCATCCTGATACCGCGTTACCCGAAAGGTAGCTTATCAATGCATACGGAATTAACAAAATAGAGAAAGCAAAAAAAATCAATCCAATATATACGACCAATTTAAGAGGACGTGTACTAAACGAAGTGAGTCCCTTAAGCGCAAACGATATCATCTTGTACACTGAGTATTTGGATTCTCCATCGTGCCGTTCGTTTGGTGTATACTCAATAAAGGTTTGCTTAAATCCAGCCCATTTTACAAGTCCCCTGATAAACAACTCATTTTCGCGAAGCTGGAAAAAAGCATCCACCACGCTTCTATTCATCAACCGGAAATCAGCTGTACCGGGTTCAAGTTTTACGTCAGAAAGCTGGTTATGCAAAAAATAAAAAAAGCTTGAGGATTTCCTTTTTAGCCAGGATTCGTGATTAATCTCTTTGCGCTTCGTGTACACCACTTCATAACCTTCTTCCCATTTCTTAATAAGCTCAAGAATGATTTCCGGAGGATGTTGCATATCTGCATCCATGGAAATGACACAATCTCCACGTGCATGGTCCAGCCCTGCCTTCAAAGCATTCTGATGACCAAAATTTCTTGAGAGTTGAATGAAGTAAATGTTATTCACTTCATTGGTTAATTCCTTAATAGCCTGAAGGGTTTTGTCATGACTCCCATCATCAACAAAAATATATTCTATCTCATAGTTAACTAATGAAGTTGCAACATCCTTTAACCTCTTGTAAAGTGGAACAACATTCTTTTCCTCATTATAAGATGGTATAACAATGGAAATAATTGCGCTCATTTATAATTTATAAATACAAAAGTCATCTTCTTCATGGACGATTGAATAGGGTAAAGCTACATCTATTCCGTCCAATTTCTTCTGTATCAAGATGTACTTAAATCCCTGAGCTCTGAATAATTTAACCTGTGCAGGATCTACTAATGATTCTTTTGAAGAAAGAATACCCTTTCTGTGAGACATATAGATAGAAGTAGCGCTGCAACCATCACAGCCTACGATGATTAAGTCTCTTCTATTCGCTCCAATACTATCAAATGTTGATTCCAGTCTTGTATAAAAAAGGTAGGCACTATTGATATTAAAAACATGTGCCTGATTGGCAATATTTTCTATTAAGATGAACGCCAATAATATTATTTTAAGTCTACCTTTAAGATAGCTTAAACCTATAGCAGCCAGCAGTACTATTGCTGGAACATACATTACAAAGTAGTAGCCATTTATATAAAACCATCGTCCGGATTTCAGGATAAAAACAAAGTATGCGGTGAGTAATATCATGGGTGCGAGTAATAAGTCTATCCTCCTATTTTTAATTGAATAGTAGATGGAAATGAGAACAGCCGCAGTGCCACTGTACTTCAGCGGACTATCATAAAACTTCTTTGCGAACAAAAGTGGTTCATCTAATATATCTTGTACACCCATAGCTATTGGGAAGCCCATGGAGAAGTAACTTGTTCCTATTGAAATTAAATAAGGGACCCAATAGAAATACCATATCGAAATAATACCAATAATGACAATGGAAGCCACTGATATTATGATCTTTCGATTGACCGCAAACTTCAATTGAAGCATGGGTATAATTAAAATAGTAAGTATGGAAATCGCTGAAATTTTAGATAGACATCCTATGGTTGCCAGAATTGTATAAAGTAGACAATCCATCCATTTACCATTTTCAAAAAATTTAAATGCATAATATAGAGATACGATACAAAGCGAAGCCGCAACAATATCGGGAAAGGTAGTTCTTGAATAGGCAAACCACGCAGAAGCTAAAAGTAAAAGCGAAGAATGGAA
>JAYTNJ010000261.1:0-20061 GCA_043748345.1 Saprospiraceae bacterium | reverse complement strand
CTGGTAGAATTAATATTTCGGAAAGTACTTACATTCTGGTCAAAGATAAATTTAAATGTGAGCCTAGGGGAGCGATTGTAACAAAAAACATGGGCGAACTAAAAATGTATTATGTTCAATAATAAAGTTAAATATCAGTTTTATTAAGATGAATAAAGAAAAATTTGTAATCAATGTCGTTTATTAAGATAACTGTTTTGATTTCTACTCAATTTACATCCTTCTCAGGAAAGAGAAGAACTTTCTGATGGAGTCTTAACTAAACAGCATTGAATTAGTGATTGAAAATAAAAATTCTGACATTTGTTAAGTTTTAAAAATAATGAAGTAAAAAAAAAGGAACATGTGGCCTTTTTTTAAAAATACGTCTCAATATTATGATGACTTTCAAAAAATATTAAAAGCAAGAAAAAAAGATGCAGCAAAAAGCATACAAAACCCAGACCGATCCTAATTTGAAGGAAACAAAATTATCTGAATTATCTAAGTTCATTCTAAATGAATTGTCATCGAAGTTATCGGAAAATTTGTCTTATCACAACAGGAGTCATACAGAATATGTAATAAAAACTTCTGCCTTAATAGCAGAGCATGAGCAGATGAGTATGGATGAAAAATATTTAATCCGAGCAGCAGCTATAATGCATGATACGGGTTTTCTTTTTACATACAAGGAACATGAAGTTGTGAGTTGCAGTTACTCAAGAGAAATCTTGCCGTCTTATGGATTTGTTCAGTCCGATATCGAAAAAATATGTAAGATGATCATGGCAACCAGAATACCTCAAACTCCACTGGACAAATGTTCCGAAATTCTTGCTGATGCAGATCTTGAATATTTGGGTACAGATTCGTTCAAAAAGACGGGACAAAAACTATATCAGGAATTGAAATCACTCAACCCTGCTTTTGATAAGAAGTTATGGAATGAAATACAAATAAAATTTATGTCTGCCCATACCTATTTCACTCCTTTTTGCAAGAAAAATAGAGAGCCTATCAAAAATTTACATTTGCAAGGACTAATGGAAATGGCATAGATATATTCATTAAAGTACTATTACTTAAGAAGAGAGGCTGATATGCCTGAAGTGTGTAAAACCATGCCTATCCTAATAAAATTCTATGCATGTTGAGGGCCATATTAATTCAGTGGCTTATAATATAACACAAAGTATTTTATTTCTGATCATTTAGATTCATTTACAAATAGTCCAACATTCGGAGTTTAGCCCAGTAATCAATCCTATCAAAGGTATTCTGAATATACGAACACAACCTTAAAAGTGTTAATTTTAGCCAGTTTCCTACCATTCTATCCGTTAAAACCCCAAGAAAATACGCTGTGTAATTTCATGGTAAACACCAATATTATATATTCAAACTAATCCGATATTTGCCTTTCTAAATATCTGTATTATGAAAACCTCAATTTTAATCTTTTTGCTATTTTCAGTTTTTTCTTCAAGTCTTTCTCAAGCCGTAATGGTTCTTAAGTCTTCCGGTAAAGTTGTCATAGGCGATACTTCACAGATCAGCACTCCCGGCAATTATAATTTATATGTTCAGCATGGTGTATTGACGGAACGAGTGAAGGTGTCTCTCAAATCTACCACCGAATGGTCTGATGATGCTTTTAGTAATACTCCTACACTAAGTGAGGTCGCTGAATCTATCGTTGCGCATCATCATTTGGTAGATATGCCGTCTGCAGCATCGCTGGTTGAGAATGGATACGAACTAAAATCTATGGATGCAAAACTGCTTAAACAAATTGAATGGCTGTGGCAGCATGTGCTCCGTATCGAAGAAGAAAATATGGAACTTCGCGAAAAGTTAAAATTTGTAAAAGAAGATACTACGCCAGTAAAAAAATAAGTTATGAAAAAACTAGCAATTATTAGTTTTGTCTTGTGGCAAAGCACTGGTATGATTTGTCAGCCAGATACCATTATACTAGGATATGGTGGTTATTCAGGTGTGATGGTATCTGCCAGCAGCGGAATGACACAAACATCCAATACACTAAATCAGACGGGCTTTTTGCCAAATGACAATGCTGCTTCAAGGTTTTTAGCCCAGGCTACCTTAGGGTATGATTATACAGATATTGCTAATGTAACGTCAATGGGAGTAGAAGATTGGATTACCCAACAATTATCAGTTTCCGGAGCATTCAGTATAGAAGGTAAGATCCGGCAATACCACAAAATGGTGATCGACTCAACAAATGCTCCTACTGCAGGTGCCGGGAACCGATTATGGGACTATGCATGGTGGCAATATCTGATGACATCTCCTGATGCTCTCAGACAAAGAGTGGCACTCGTACTCAGTGAATTGATGGTGATTTCAGAGAACTCATCTTTCAATAATGTGGCTTATGCAACGGGTAAATATTATGATAAGCTGTTGAATTATGCCTTCGGAAATTATAAAGACCTTCTTTTATCCATAACTTATAGTCCTTCTATGGGTGTCTACCTTACATATCTGAACAATCCTAAATCAAATCCGGTCCTAAATCAGTTTCCGGATGAGAACTATGCTAGGGAGTTAATGCAGCTTTTTACTATCGGCACTGTCATGCTCAATAATGACGGTACGGTAATTAAAGATGTCAATGGCTCACCTGTGCCATCTTATGATAACGATGACATTATTGAATTTTCTAAAATTTTTACTGGACTTACCTGGGCAGACCGTACTCAATGGAATCGTGGAGCACTCAATGATACCAGTTATATACAGGATATGGTCATGTGGAATGACTGGCACGAACCTGGGGCCAAGTATCTTTTGAATGGATTTGTTGTACCTAACCGAACGCCGGTGGATGGAAAGGCTGATATTGCAGATGCGATCAATAATCTTTTTAACCATCAGAATACACCTCCGTTTGTTAGTCGTTTTTTGATTCAAAGACTTGTAACGTCCAATCCAAGTCCTTCATATATTAATAGGGTAGCTAACGTCTTTAAAAACAATGGGCAGGGTGTGCGTGGTGATATGTCTGCAGTCATTCGGGCTATCTTATTGGACCTTGAAGCCAGAAGTTGCGACTCCGGGCTGAATGATGAGTTTGGAATGTTAAGAGAACCTTTTGTGAGATACGTACAGATAAATAAAGCCTTTAATGCTTCAACTCAGAGTGGAAATTTCAGAAATGATATGAATTATGTATATCAGTATACAGGTCAAAGGCCACTGGCGTCTCCCAGCGTCTTTAATTTCTTTCAGCAGGATTATCAACCCATTGGCCCTGTGGAGGAAGCAGGCCTTGTAGGTCCTGAATTCCAGATTACAAATGCCCAAACGATAGCGGGTTTTATAAATGGTTTGTACAGATGGGTGATATCAGGTGATATTGCTGATGAATATGATTTGTTTACTAATGAAAACGATGCCAATTACAGTGACGAAATATCTTCTATTGATGTGACTGCAGAAAATCCATATACAGATAATGACAAACTACATATTCTAATGGACCGACTTAATCTATTACTGGCACAGGGTAGAGTATCGAATACTTCCTTACAAACAATTATTAGTGTAATTAAGGAATTTCCAAATACCACAAACATTGAAAAACAAGATAGAATAAAACTTGCCATATATTTATTGATGACCTCACCAGAATACCTCATAAACCGTTAACGATGACAAAAAGAAACTTAAACAGACGTCAGTTTTTGGGTGAAGCCAGTTGTGCTGCAATAGGGTCTATGGCTTTTTTAAACTCTGTGATTAATTTAGGTGCAATAAATACGTTGGCTGCAAGACCTCACATCATTTCCAATACAGTAGACTACAAAGCCATGGTTTGTATATTGCTGGCCGGAGGATGTGATACGCATAATGTTATTGTACCTACAGAACCATCAGATTATAACGCTTATGTGGCGACCCGAGGGTCACTTGCCTTGAGCAATACAGCAAATCCCGCCCAATTACTACCACTAAATTTTAATAAAAGCGGTAAGACCTATGCTGTCCACTCAGGTATGACAAGAATACGTGATATGTTTAATTCCGGCGACCTTTCTTTTATTGCTAATATAGGTACCCTAATTGAGCCCATAGCAAATCTTACTGATTATAATTCGGGATTGAAAAAAATACCTCTTGGATTGTACTCACATTCAGATCAGATCATGCAATGGCAGACTTCAGTACCTCAAAGTCGCTCTGCAGTAGGCGTGGCAGGAAGGATTGCGGATTTACTTCAGGACATGAATAGCATCCCCGAGATATCGCTTAATATTTCTCTGAGTGGTAAAAACAGATTCCAGTCCGGAAATATGTATAACGAGTATTCCATCACTAATGCCACTACAGCAAGCAGTATCGGCTTCACACCATTTCCGAGCTGGTGGAGTGACGCAGGCTATAAAAATGCACTTCGCAACAATGCTATAAAAAGTATGGCCGAAGCGGAGTATTCAAATGTATTTCAGAAAACTTTAGGCAGTCTTAAAAGCCAATCTATGGATGCAATTGATAAATTTAGAGTAGCTCTGGAAAATGTAGTTCCAATGACCACTACTTTCTCATCATCTACTCTGTCTCAGGACTTGAAAAAAATAGCAGAATTGATCAGCGTAAGGTCATTTCTGGGAGCAAACCGTCAGATATTTTATATTACTTATGGCGGATGGGATCATCATGATAATGTAATAGGTAGTCAAGCGGCTATGTTGCCGGTGCTTAGTAATGCTATGGCTGAGTTTAACGATGCTATGAAAGAAATAAATATGCATGATAAAGTGGTGACATTTACTATTTCAGATTTTGCTCGTACACTGACTTCAAATGGAAATGGATCTGACCATGCGTGGGGAGGCAATCAAATGATTATGGGCGGCCCTATCACTGGTAAAAAGGTTTACGGGACTTATCCATCCCTCTCGCTTATCAACAATAATCTAAATCTCAGCTCGAGAGGAAGGATGCTTCCTACTACATCAGTGGATGAATTTTATGCCGAACTAGCTTTGTGGTATGGAGTTTCACCCAATGATCTTGCCTATATCCTTCCTAACTTATGTAATTTTTACTCTCCTCCCTGTCAAGGTAATCCACCAGCAGGCTTTATGCCAATTGGTATGTTTTCATAACTTCTGAAAAAATAGAAATGAAATACATTTATATCTCCATAATAATTTTATCTTTTCAAAAGTATACATCAGCCCAGATTTGTGTTGGTGAAGCAGGCAAAGTCCGATGGGAGTGCTGGAGAGGGCTTTATGCAGCAGAGTATTCAGAATTATCAGCACTTGAATTTTATCCTAAAAAGCCGGATATAACACAAACCATATTCAGTCTGAATGCTCCTGCTAACTATGATAATTATATGGGATGCAGGATAAGTGGCTTTATCCACGTTCCTGTGACGGATAGTGTCACATTCAACCTTACAGGTAATCGAAGGGCGAGGTTTTTTTTAAGTACCAATACATCACCGGCAAACCTAATACAAAGAGCTTCGCTACCCGATTCGAGCAATGAATTTGAATATTCAAAATATCCTGATCAGACTTCTGTAAAACTTCGTCTTATAGCAAATCAATATTATTATTTTGAAATAGAATATGTTGAAGATTCAGGAAGTGACCACTGTTGACTTTTCTGGAAAAACAGCTTTATCTCCAATACAACCTGGAATCTGGTAAATGCCGGATATTTAAATGATGTTGGTTGTAAATCCACGCCTTGTCCTGAGCGTGGCACTACATGTAACGATGGAAATACTAATACCACCGATGATAAGTTTGACGGCCATTGCAACTGTCTCGGCAAGCCAGCTACAATCAATTCTTGTGTGGGTGGGAGAAGTTTGGTTCAGAGCTACAGATATGATAATATTGCGGGAAGTACCCTCAATGATGTATATGCATCACCCAATTTTCCGGCCATCCCCAGCACCAGTGCAGTATTACCCGTTTTAGGTACCGGTTCTGTTTCTCAGGTAAATAATAATGCAAATATGGTGCAGGGGTACCTAACTGTGCCTGTTACCGGCAATTACAAGTTTAATGTGACAGGAGACGATATGACTATACTATTTTTGAGTAGTGACCACACTATTGAAAACAGACAGGCGCATCAGGTTTTGGTATCTGGATTTACAAATATGACTGAACACAACAAATATATATATCAGTCTACATCAAACATATATATGCAGTCGGGTAAATATTATTATTTTGAAATTAATCATAAAGAAGGCACTGGCAGTGAGCATTTTGGGGCATTTTGGCAGACACCTTTTACCCCGGCTGGTGTTTGGAAAAGAATTCCTTCTTTTTATATTTATGATTATAACTGCGATATCGCATGTGTTGCGCAAGGTACTCCTTGTGATGATGGGAATCCTTTTACTAATAATGATATATACAATGGTCAATGTATCTGTGCAGGTACTCCTTGTGCTGGGCCTGACTGTAATAGCCCACTTGCGAATTACGTACCCTTTGAAAAATGTGGATTGACAGACCAACTCGATAATTCTCCATCCAATAACTGGCTTTCATGCCAGGTTTCTGCTAATCCTAATCCAGCCAGAAACAGAGGCCATTGGATAAAATATGACCTTGGTAAAAGGCATCAACTCATTAGCTCTCACATTTGGAATTATAATGTTTTGAATGAGTCTGTAAAAGGATTTCAGGCAGTAACCATTGACTACTCCGAAAATGGTGTCACCTGGTCGGGTGCCGGGCAGTACAATTGGCCATTGGCTACAGGTGAAAGTGGCTATGGAGGATTTAATGGCCCTAACCTTGCCGGGATATTTGCCAAATATATCCTGATCACTTCACTGAATGATACCACTACCTGCAGAGGATTGGGGAAGGTAGCTTTTACAGCAGTGGTATGCCCAACTGATGGGACACCTTGTGATGATAAAAATTCGCTGACTGTCAATGATGTATATCAAAGTTTTGATTGTCAGGGACGCAACCTGCTTGTCAATGAATGCGAAGATACTAATCTGGCATTAGGTGATGTGATGCTGTATACTGATGTATTTTCTGCTGTAAATCATCTGAGTGCTGTCAGCACCATTACACAACAAAATAAAGTGGGATTTGTAGGTGGAAAATCTGTGGTGCTTGATCCGGGATTTGAAACACAACCGAACACAGTATTTATAGCTTCGATAGATACATGTGCGATACATGTAGTTTCTGATTTGGCAAGACCTTTAGCACGGGGATTTACACCTTTAAAACCGAAAGAAGAATATGACCTCATGGTCGTCCCTGTACTTGATTCTGATATGGTGGATATACATTTTTATCTCAAGTCACCAGGTAAAGTGATTCTTAAGATAATAGAGAATGATCAAAGCCACATTATCACAGATCATGAATTTTTAAATAATGGGCACTACAGAAAACGTATCAGAACCAAAAAGTTATCTGTTGGCATCCATTCTGTCACTCTTGTTACTCCTAAAACTTCTGCGACAGAAAAGATATATGTAGGTGTATATGAAAATACCAAGTAGTTTTATTTGAAAATATGTGATTATTTAATACACATCAAAGTCAATATATATATAGTTTAGGTTACATTTGCGGCTTAAAAAAATATTCACACTCCATGAGTAGTAGTGTAGTCAATCTTGTATTTCTTTCTGTTTTTCTGATTTTTTATAGTTGCAATATTCACAGATCTATTTCTTCAGATCATGATTTTAAGATTGAATATCTGTTGGCAGGTAGCGTTACCCACAATTCTGCCGATTTGATTATCAAAGCAAATAAAAGGGGAACGATAAAGATAAAACTATTAGAATCCAACAGTGGCACGATCGTTTATAACACTACAATGACCATTTCTGACTCATTGGATTTTGTATTAAAACACTCTATTAGTAATCTTAAATCGCAAACTCTTTACACTTATCAGGTGCAACCAGCAACAAATGCTTCGATGCTGGGAGGCAGATTTACTACCTTTACCGACAAACCTTTTTCTTATAAAATTGCTTTTGGAAGTTGTTTGGAGACTGGTTCAAAAAGTGATATTTTTCTGAAAATAAAGCAAGAAAATCCGCTATTTTTTATGATAACAGGCGATCTGCATTATGAAAATATAGATTATAATTGTACACCCAGGTTTTATAAAGCATACAAAAAAACATTTACTTCTCCTCAACAGGCTGAGGCCTATAGAAGTACTCCATTAGTATATCTATGGGATGATCATGATTTTGGCCCCAACAATGCTGATGGAAGCAATCCGTGCCTGAAAGAAGCTAGAGCTGCCTATACATCACACATTCCACATTATCCATTGACCTTTTACGATGAAACCGGACCTATAAGCCAGACATTTAATGCAGGGCGGGTTCAATACGTCCTGACAGATTTGAGATCTCAAAAAGTCAGACCCGTCTTCAATGATTGTGAACGTATAAAACCCGGAACAAATTTTGGTTCTGAAGACCACCTGAACTGGTTCTTCAGCACTTTGCTCAAAGCAAAAAATGACGGAAAGGTGGTCGCTTGGGTAAGTAGTTATTCATATATCAATGCTCCGGGTGGAGTTAACTATATATGTACAGAAAGCGACAATTGGGGAGGGTATCCTGAAGAAAGGAAAAGAATTGCTAATTTTATAAAGGATAATAAAATTCCATTATTTATTCTAAGTGGAGATGCGCACATGGTAGCTATTGATGATGGCCGGCATAGCGACTACGCTACAAAAGGAGGTGCGCCGATACGAGTATTTCATGCAGGAGCCATAGACAGTGATGGATCATATAAGGGCGGACCTTACTCAGAAGGGTATAGTATAACGCCGGGGCAATATGGAGTAATGGAGGTAACAGATGTAGGCAGTAATCAGATTTGCTTCAAATGGTATGGAAAAAACAAAACCGGGCAAATCGTCAAAAACGGACAGGGAAAAGAAATAGGATTGGATTTTTGTGTTGCTCTTCCGGTTATCAAATAAATAGACCTAACAATATTTCAATTATAAATTATTAAAATATTAATTTTAACCATGAGCAAACCATTTGATATTATCCTTTTTGGTGCTACAGGTTTTACGGGCCAGCTGATAGCAAAGTATATCTCTGAACATGCAGAAAAAGAACAAATAAAATGGGCCATAGCCGGCAGGGATAAGGAAAAACTTATCAATGTGGCTGACTCTATTAAAGGGAACAAACCCGAAATCATAACAGCAGATATTCAGGATGACCATTCACTGAAAGAGATGACCTCACAGGCTGCGGTTTTGATGAATGCTGTCGGCCCTTTTAATTGGTACGGACGTAATGTAGTGAAAGCATGTATTGAGACTAAAACACATTACCTTGATATCACGGGCGAACCCTCATTTATAGCAGATATATATAATAATTACTTCCAAAATGCGGAGGATAATCATAGTTGCGTGGTCAACTGTTGTGGTTTTGATAGTATTCCTGCAGATTATGCAGCCTGGTTGACAGCCAAAAAACTACCTACAGATGAGCCAAAATCATTAAAAGGTTTTATCCGCACAAATGCTTCTTTTTCAGGTGGAACACTTACCACAGCTATTGAAGCTCTACATATGGAAGTACAAAAAAAATCTGTCAAAACTAAACTGAAGCGCCATCCTGACGCTCCACGTATACCAATTAAAATACATTATAGCAAAGAAGTAGGAGGTTGGGCTATTCCTATGCCAGTAGTAGACCCCCATATAGTGAAAAGAAGCGCCTACAGAATGCCGGAAGACTATGGAGATGCTGTTTCCTATGCTCAATTTTTTGTAAGATCATCCTTTGGCAAAGTAATAAAAACTGTTTTACCTATTGCATCAGCTATGTTTTTAGTCAGATTTAAAAGCTTCAGAGACAGGTTGTTTGATAAGTTTAAACCTGGCACCGGACCATCCGAAGTAAAAAGAGCAGCAAGCAAATTTGAGGCTATTTGTTATGGTAAGTCGACATCTGCTCAGGCATTCACAAAAATTTCAGGCGGTGATCCGGGCTATAATGAAACAGCTAAGATGTTTAGTCAGGCAGCATTTACTCTATTGGACAAAATCAAAAATCACACGGTAAAGTACGGGGTATTAACACCAGTGGAAGCATTTGGGATGGAACTGGTGCACAGGCTCAGAAAGGAAGGTATAATCATCGAATAAAAACCTATCTAACTATACTTTTCATAGATCATTGTGATTTTTTCTGCTAGTTTATTGTCTTTTTCTGTGATGATATTCCCTGCATCGTGGGTAGATAATGTGATATCTACCGTATTATAGGTATTGGACCAGGAAGGGTGGTGATTCATCTTTTCCGCCGTTATAGCGACCTCTGTCATAAAAGCCCAGGTAGTAATAAAATCTTTAAATTTCAATGATATTTGAAGCGAGTTATTTTTTTCTATCCAGCTCATCATAATTATTTATCAGTGTAAACAAGCTATGAAACCAATAGTTTTTATTTAGTCAACCTATCACCTATTCAATTGATCCATGGTTAACTTAAGGCCAATTGTAGTAAAATTTTTGATAGCTTTGGCCGCTTTTTCAAACATTATCTCAACGGCTCCTACTTCTTCTTTTTTCCACTTACCCAAAACATAATTAACTTGGTGACCAGGATGAAAATCCTTGCCAACACCCAACCTGAGCCTGATATAATTTGTGTGGCCAAATTTTTCCTGAATGTCTTTGAGCCCATTGTGGCCTCCGTCACTCCCTTTGTCGCGGAGTCTCATAATACCAAGATCCAGGTGAATATCATCTACCAGTACCATAAGATTTTCAGGAAGTATTTTATATTTTTCCATCCAGTATTTCACCGCTTTACCACTCAGATTCATATATGTAGATGGTTTCAGCAGTATGATTGTACGTCCTTTATATTTTACTTCTGCCATGTCACCGTGTGTATTTTGGTTAAACATCACCCCCGCATCTTTGGCCAGATAGTCAACAGCGTCAAATCCGACATTATGACGGGTATGAGCATATTCAGAGCCTATGTTGCCCAGGCCGACAATCAGATATTTCATAGGGTCAACGGGTTTGTCTTGTGTAAAAAAAAGGTCAATAAATCTGCCAAACATGGTTGCAAAAGTAATTGCTTTGACATAATATTTTTACTAAAAATAAAAACTGGCTCAAATTTTGTAAATAAGTTCAACTTATACTAATAACTTAAAATGTAAATTTTAAAGCCTAAGGCAGGCAAAAATCTTATAAATTGCTTTAATTAAAACAATTTTGTATTACTCATAGATACTTGTGGTATCCTAAACTATTATTTTAGTTCCGTACTTGAGTAAAAGAGGTTTTCAGTATTTGTATAAAATACAATTATGTTTTTTTGTGTCTTATCTGAATTGTCGGAAACAATAAATGTATTTTCTCCGGAGCTAAAATTACTTTTCCACATAAGTGTGGGTATCAACACAGGCTTACCATTTGTAGATGCTTCAGATATAATTGTTTGTCCATCAGTAACACCATTTTGAAAGCCATTTAATTTAAACAAAGAAGATGTATTATTATTTGTTTTTGTTTCAATGACTACAACTCCATTACTGCCAAAAGCATAAATCCATGGAACAATCTCCTTTTTATCATAGTAAATATACATGGCCTTAATATCTTCGGGCTTAAGTAAACTAATTTTTTTATAATCATTTACAGCTTTACCATCAATTAGGAAAAATGGATTTTCCCATTTAACATCGTACGCATTTGTAAATCTTGGTGGAGGGCTCAAATTGGCAGCAATTCCATCTTTGCTGTTATAAAATCTTAGTTCCAGAGAATTTTCTTTACAAAATGTCAGCAGATCAGGAAATTTTTTAAAATTTGATGGATTGTACGACCAAAACGGTTTCGGCAACACATTTTTTTTCATCAGAACAGGACTTTTCAATCCAAAGGTATTAACTTCAAAATAATGGTGAATCTCATTACGCTTCTGCGCTTCGTCTGCGTCTGCCTGAATATTTTTCCATGTATCGTCAGAAACAGCCACCAAATCTGAATTCATAACTGAGTACTCACTTTCTTCGGCTTTGATATTGTAATTTTGATAAGCAAATAAGTTAAAGTTATGCACCCCTTCATAATCATCAAGTATAAAAATAGCATTACCCAAGGCATCTGTTTTTGAAATAAACATTTTATTGGCATCATTAGTGTAAAGACCCAGTAAACCAAATTGTTTTTGATCTTTATCATCGGAAACCTTTATCTTTTGAAAAATCTTTTCTGAAAAAGAATTTACAAATAGCTGAGTCCAGTTTTTTTGTTCTATTTTGATATTTAAATTATTCAGTTTTGTATCGCCGGCGATTACAAGTTTGATAGTATCTCCATTTATTGGATTAAAGGATACATTATATTTTTTATCTATTGGAGAAAAGTTAGATGAAATTTTAAATGATTTATTTTCAGTGACAGCAAGATCATCATTTATTTTATTTTCTAAAAAAGCTTCCCTATTGAGCTTGTTTTCATTGCTATTAATAATATTTATTGTTGTTGTTGCAACAGCTACAACAGCCCTGGTAGTTACATTTGTGACTGTGCAAGCAAAAAAGTCAAGTAAATAAGTGCCGGATTTAAATTCAGGTAAGATTGGAATATAAAAACCTCTTTCATTGTTAGCTACCTTTACATTTGACTGGTATACAATTTCTTTTGATACAGCATTTCTTACTTCAAGCTTTAAAGTCTTATTATGAAATGTTATTCCTTGTACTAAAAAATATCCATTGGCTATTTCCCCTGTGCTATAATTATTTCTATCCATGAAGATATACACTTTTGCGGTATTTGCAAAAGATGAAGTAATCAAAGCATGCCATAAAAAGATGGCTGTATATATAATTGTATTTTTCATTATTGTTAACTCGTCATTAATTAATTATCTCCAAAACGGTGGTTTGATTCTTGAACTCCCTGTTACGTTTAGGCAATTGCAGCATTGTGATATCGGACAATTGCTTGCTTCATTAGGGGGCACAGGGCATAATTTAGCCGGAGATCCGACGGATGTGGGGCTAATAAAAAATCTTGCAGTATCTTGTTGTGTTGCATAAAAGTATCCTATCACCAGTTTAGTAGAATCAGAAATACATTTAAAATTTGTTGGTAAGGCACCTGGCGGAGTTTCAAATAAATTTCCTTCTCTTTGCACCAGGTTATTGTAAGCTATAAAATATTTTTGAGTATTTTGATCTATAGCTTCCTGGATGATGGTAATATAAGCTCCTTCCGCATACTGGTAATCTGCCAATTTTTCGGTTACAGCCAGACTTATTGGTACATTATTTTCAATATTTCTACCATCCAAAGTTCTTATTTCTCTTTTATCTTCTTTGGCGGTAACATAACATATCTTTCCGGGAGGACTTCCAAAAGGTTGTTCAGTAAGTTGATACGATTTTATTACATCCCATTTCAATATCTTGTTTTTCAGATTGCTATTGATTGTTGTGGTTACTGTAACCAGAAGATTGTTTGTTTTATTCTGAGCGATGCCGGTATATTTAAATCCTGCGCTACTAATCAAGGGGGCTTGAGACAACTCGGCAAAAGCTGATTCATAGGTATCACCCCCTGTGACGGCAATTCTTATTTTATACTTTTCACCATAAGTAAATTTGAATGCTGGTGTTTCTACAGCTGAATATCTTCCGATTTCATTTCTATTCAGTAAAAGTTTATTACCTGATGAATTAATAACCGAAACTTCATCGGCTATAAATCCAAAGGATCTTTTTGTATCCAGGGATGACTGGATCAAATCAACTGCTATTTTGCCAATTTCTTTGTATTTTGAAATTTTGGCATCAATCACGAGCATAGTTTTAGCATTTTCCGAGTTTAGCAAATTGATTGGATCAATACACCTGGACAATGAAATTGTAACCGCAAATATTAAAATTATTCTTATCATGATTTTAGTCAAATTCTATATTAAAACTTAAGGAAGGGAATAAAGTACCAATGACAGCCAATCGGTTTGCCTGCGGTGTAGGAACGTCTCTAGTAGAGTTGGTATAAAAAACTGAAAATGGATTTTTTCTTGCATAAACATTATAAATGGTGAATGTCCAGCTGGTTTTAATTTTGGCTGCTCGATTGTGAGTTTTACCAAAATTTGCTGACAAATCAAGGCGGTGAGTATCCGGGATTCTTAATTCGTTTCTTTCAGAATAAATAGGAACGTATACTCCGTCAAAGCTGATATAACTGGAAACAGGTGCGGTGGTTGGTCTGCCCGATCTGAATGTAAAGCTGGCAGTAAATGTTGTTTTCTCTATTGGCTGATAATTTAATATTAGAGAAACATTATGCGGTTGGTCATAATTTGCAAAATACCAATTGCCCTTATTAACCCCGTCTATTTTATACATGGTGGCGGAATAAGTATAGGATACAAAACCATTGAGAACACCTTTATTTTTTTTCATACTGAACTCAATACCTTTAGATTCTCCGATGCCTTCCAGCAACTCAGTTTCTATATGGGGATTCACAAAAAGACGGGCATAATCTTTATAATCATACACATTCAAAAGATCCCTTTTGTAAGCTTCTACAGAAAATTCCCATGTATTTGTTTGTGATCCGAGAAAGAATCCTGCTGAATAATTATTTGCCTGGCCTGGTTTAAAAATGTGATTGACCATTTGCCACTGACTGGAAGGTGACGGCACATCAGTATTAAAAATCTGATTCATATACTGACTTGTCTGTCCAAAGCCTATTTTAAATGAAGAATTGGCACTCAGATTGAGTTTCATTGAGGCCCTAACTTCAGGTATCAGGAATGTTTTTATTGTTCCGTTTAGTATTTCGGTACCGATGATATTTTCTTCAGTAAAATCACCATTATATTTGTAGATCTCTTTTGGTCCCAAGGACGAAAAATGATTGACACGTACACCTAAAAGAAACTCAAAAAGATTACTTACGGGAATTTCAGTGGATAAATATACTGCTGATTCCATACCTTTTTCGTTAGCAAGCTTTTCAGGTGCCCTTATAGATTCCGGTGTGAGAGGTTTAAACTCTCCCGGGAGAATATTATAAAGAGTTGTATTAATACCAGCATCGGCCATGATGTTTCCGATCTTAAATGATAACTTATTATGACCCCGAACATAATTTATATTTGTTGTAAAAACAGATGAAAGTTGGCTCTCAAAATCACTCTGATTGCTTTTGTAATCAGACCACACTAGTGAAAGCCGATTGGTTATATTATCGCTGAACAGAGTTCTAATAGTGGCCTGTGCTATCTTTGTAGAATAATCAAATCCGAAACTGTTATTATACTTAAATTGATCTGCTGAATAATATCCCGATAAGGAAATAGTAGTTTTTCCTGCTTTAATATTTAGTTTTGTATTTAGATCGTAAAATCCTGCAGAGCTATTTTTTATTTCAGGTTGGGTAAATATTTTAAAAATCAGATCAGAATAAGTAGTCCTTCCTGACATAATAAGTGATGTATTTTTAAAAAGTGGCATTTCAACCGTTCCGGTAGTAGAAAGTACATTAATATTACCTTTCAGTTTAAATTTATCAGAACCATCTTTAGTTTGTACGTCCAAAACAGATGAAAGCCGTCCGCCATATTGGGCGTTGAAAGCGCCTTTATGCAAAGTTGCAGTTTTAATCATATCTGCATTAAATGTACTGAAAAAGCCCAATGCATGAGATGAGTTGAATAGGATGGCATCATCTTGCATGACCAGATTTTGATCCACATTTCCACCTCGTACATTAAACCCTGAAGCTCCGTCTCCTACAGAAGATACACCTGGATTAAGTAGTACCGCCTTTATTACATCCCTCTCACCCAGAAATGTAGGTATTCTTTCCAGCGCTTTGATATCCACTCTACTGACACCGGCCTGCGTTTCTTTTGCAGTATTACCTGCGCCTATTGCACTGATAACCACTTCATCTAAAATCTGAGATTCTTTTTCAAGCCTGATGGTATAATCTGCCTGGCCTGATACATCAAAATTGAGCAAAAGTGTTTTGTACCCAATATAGCTAATTTGAACAGCATTCATGCCTTTATTCAAATTAAGCAGCATCTTACCATATACATCAGATACTGTTATTACTTTACCATTGAGAGAGATTGCTGCTCCTATTATTTCTTCCTTAGTCTCAGCATCCCTAATGACTCCATTCAGGATATTTTTACCACTTTTGATAGGTATTCCATTTAGTTTTATGGTTTTCCCACTAAAATCTGCCAAAGTCTGAGATTTCAGGATTTCTTCATTAATGGCATCTCTTCTTACAACATCTACACCAAATCCTATCAGGTAATATCCTTGCCTGTATTGCACCAGACTTAATTTAGTGCCTGAAATAAGTTCTTTTAGTAATTCTGAAATTGGTTTATTTTTGGCCGAGACCGACATTATATCCTGAGGTAGTTCACCTGACTTATAGAATACAGTGACATTATATTTTGATATAATATCTTCCAGTATTGTTGATAGTGTCTGATCTTTATAGTTGACTGAAATCTCGGGCTCGGGTGTCTGGGCTATTGCCGAATATTGAATAAATATAAAAAGTAAAAGGTATATTTTCTTCATGAAACTATAAAAATTAAAAGAATTAATTAAAAAAGTTTAATTCAAAGCGAAAAAAAAGCAAAGGTAATATTTGATATGAATTAGTCTGCTCTTACATTGATAAATATCAAGGATTAATCATACAAACGTTTTACGAGCATCATTTGCTTATTTTTTGTAATCTTTAGAATATTTCAAAAACAATAAATTCCATAATATACCAAAAAATCACAACTCAAAAATAAAAAACCCGTTTAGTGTGTCAAATAATTCATCATAAATTGCTTCTGACTTTTACAGATAAAGGTATTTATTGCGCTCAGGCAGATTGTTATATCGATCCGTGGCGGTCGGTGAATAAAGCATTAATTACACACGCACATTCTGATCATGCCAAATACGGAAATGTCCAATATATTTCGGTCAGGTCTGGTATTCCTATACTAAAATACCGCCTTGGCTCTTTCATAAATATACAAGGATATGAATACAATGAACGTTTCAATATAAATGGTGTAAAATTTTCTTTTCACCCCGCCGGACACATTATCGGCTCAGCGCAAATAAGAATGGAATATAAAGGTGAGGTGTGGGTAGTAAGCGGTGACTATAAACTTGAAGATGATGGCATTTCTTCACCATTTGAACCGGTAAAGTGCCATACCTTTATTACTGAATCTACTTTTGGCCTTCCTTCTTTTAAATGGAAACCTCAGGAAATGATATTCGATGAGATCAATCACTGGTGGAAAAAGAATGCTGATACAGGTAAAGTGAGTGTAATAGCTGCCTATTCGTTAGGTAAAGCCCAACGTATCATTCAAAATCTGGATACATCGATTGGTAAATTATTTACACACGGTGCTATAGAAAATACCCATGATGTGCTAAGGAATCAAGGGGTTAGACTTATAACCGGTCTAAAAGTAGAATCTACTTATACATCGGATCATTTTGTGGGATCTATTGTGCTTGCACCTCCTTCTGCTCTGGGGTCTGCATGGACAAAAAAATTTGGAGAATGTGAGGAAGCTATTGTCTCAGGATGGATGGCTATCAGAGGTATCAGACGTAGGCGTAATGCTGAACGTGGTTTTGTGCTTTCTGACCATGCAGATTGGGATGGGCTCAATGATGCCATAAAACAAACCGGAGCAGAGCGGATTTTTGTTACGCACGGTTACTCTGAATTATTTGCCCGATATCTCAGAGAGCAGGGATATGATGCCGATGTAGTAAGTACTGCATATACCGGAGACGAAGATAGTGAAATCATACATCAAAGTACTCAGCCGTGAAAAGATTTACTGAGTTGATTGCAAGTTTAGACAACACAACGTCTTCATCAGTTAAAACACTTTTGCTTTCTGAGTATTTTATATCAGAAGTTGAGGAACTCGACAAACTCTGGGCCATAGCACTCTTCACTGGTAAAAGACCGCCAAGGACAATAAATACAACCTTGCTTCGTACATGGTGTGCCGAACAGGCTGACATTCCATTATGGTTATTTGAGCAAAATTATCATATAGTGGGTGATCTGGCGGAAACAATAGCATTAATAGTGACTGGAAATCATCAATCGATAGATAAAGCACTATATCTATGGATAAATGAGATACAAGGGCTCAAAACATCAACAGAAGAAGAAAAAAAAATGTACATGCTCCAGGCCTGGCAATCACTGGATTCTTCATCGGTTTGGGTATTAAATAAACTGATAACAGGGGGTTTTAGGATAGGCGTATCAAAAAATATAGTAATCAAGGCCCTCAGCAAAGCAACGGGTCAGGATGCCAATAAAATAGCATACCATCTCACTGGCAACTGGTCACCGTTAAATACGACGTGGCAACAGCTTTTTGATTTTGACAATAGCGCATCTGATCTTTCAAAACCATATCCATTTTTTCTGGCATATTCGCTCGAAGTAGATCTTGCCCATACCATCCATCCTGATGAGTGGCTGGCTGAGTGGAAGTGGGATGGCATCAGGGGACAACTCATCCTGAGGTCTGGTGAGATATATTTATGGTCGAGAGGTGAAGAATTGATCACTGAAAATTTTCCCGAGATCAGTTCATTAAATGATTCCGTAGCTGAATTTGTGATAGATGGAGAGATACTGGCCTGGTCAGCGGGTAAACCTCTGGATTTTCAAAAGTTGCAGACACGAATCGGAAGAAAAAATCCAGGCAAAAAATTACTGGCAGATGTCCCCGTAGTCTTTATGGCTTATGATATCATTGAAAAAGGCAAGTCAGATATCCGTACTCAACCATTTGAATTCCGTAGAAAAATCCTTGAAGAACTAATCATGGAGCTCAATAGTCCCAATATTTTAATATCTCCTTTAGTTCATTTTGATGATCATTTTGAATTATCATATCTAAGGAATACGGCTAAAGTTGGCGGTGCGGAAGGCCTGATGCTCAAAAAAAAATCGGGCATTTACCATACGGGACGCAAATCAGGTGATATGTGGAAATGGAAAATGGATCCATACACTATTGATGCAGTTTTGATTTATGCACAGCGAGGGCACGGGCGCAGGGCCACTCTTTTTTCAGACTTTACTTTTGCTTTGCGGGAAGGAGACAGATTGGTACCATTTGCCAAGGCATATTCCGGCCTCACCGACGCAGAGATGGCAGAGATTACTGCTTTTGTGCGAAGTAATACGTTAGAAACTTTTGGGCCCGTCACCAGCGTAAAACCAGAGCTCGTATTTGAGCTGGCTTTTGAAGGTATCTCTCTTTCGACCCGCCACAAATCGGGTATATCAGTCAGATTTCCACGTATCAGCAGGTGGAGAAAGGATAAAAAATCTGATGAAGCAAATACCCTGGAAGATATCAGACGGATGGCAGGGTTGTTGTGATTATTTTATCTGTTTTTTCGACAACAGCATTGAGAGTTTGGTTGAGATATTATCTTTAGTTTTCTTTTCTTTTTTCTAAAAAATCTGGCCAGGTGAAGTAAAAAAAAATATCGTGCTCAAAATCAAATTCCGAATTTGAGTTTTCTTATGCGGCAAGTTTTGGATTGTGCTCTCCTGTTCCGGCACGGCGAAAGATTAATTAATTATACATATATTTCAAAAATAAAAAAAACCAACCTGACAAAGTATCAGGTTGGTCGGATCATCATTAGTTTATAGAATTATTACACTCACATTGAGTTTGACTTTACCTACTCATTATTGTGATATTTTTATCATTTTCTTCATAAATGACTGGCCATTACTTTTGATCTCGTAGAAGTAAACTCCAGGTGCATCCAGATCGCTGCCATTGATAATGAACTCATTTTTACCTTTTCCAAAGTTTTCAGTTCTGTTTATCACCATCTTTCCGGTATTGTCATAAACTTTCATTTGGACTATTCCTTCTTGTGGCATGTTTACAAATATGGTAGTGACTGTCACAAATGGATTTGGATTATTTTGTCCGACCTCCATCAGTTCAGA
>JAYTNJ010000260.1:0-1726 GCA_043748345.1 Saprospiraceae bacterium | reverse complement strand
GGATGGAATTATCATAAGGACTCCTGTATCGGATATCAGACTTATGGGTAGAGCCACTCAAGGTGTCAAAGTTATTAGAATTCAGGAAAATGAATCTATTGCTGACGTTACTGTAATAAGAAGAGAAGAAGCGATTGATGAAGAAGAATAAGTTTATATAAGAAATTTTTAACGTGGATTGATGTTAATTTAACAAAATATATAGAAATTTGCAAATACAGTCACGTCTTAATGGTGAAAATGTATATTGTAATGATATAATTTTTATTTTTGTCTCTGTATTTTTTAACATTTAATAATTAACAATGAAACGATTTTTTTTAGGTACATTTTTAGTACTTTTTACTTTAACCTTAATCAATGCTCAGGAATACAAAAAGCAACTGAAAAATGCCAATAAAACACTGAGCAAATACTATCTGGATCCTGCTTCCAATAAGGCTGACCTTCCTACAGCAGTTGCTATCATAGATCAGGTTTTTTCTGCCGATGACGCTAAAGCCGATCCTGAAGCATGGATCACTAAAGGTCAGATATTTAATGAAATAGCTAAGGGGGAAATGAATAATAAAGTTCTAGACTCTTCGTATATGTTGGGTTCTCCCAATGCGGGACTAATTGGTTTGGAGGCTTTTGAGAAAGCAATTTCACTAGCAACTAAAAAGTCTCATACAAAAGATGCACTTGAAGGGCTGAGGTTTAATGAAGACTATACCAATAATATAGCAATTACATTTTTTCAGGCTCAGGATTATGATAATGCATATACTAATTTTGCCGGAACGCTTAAAGCTCATAATGTGCTTAAGACCAACAAAACTGCAAGTAGAATTGATGATCCTATCATAAAAAGTGACCAAATATTTTATTCTGCAGTTTCAGCTTATTTTGGCAAAAATAAGGACGCAGCCACTCCTTTGTTTGAAGAGTTGTATAATGCCGGTAAGGCACAACCATTAGTATATGAAGCATTATTTACAGTAAATGCTGATAAAGATATTGATAAAGCAATGAAAATACTTGAGGCAGGAAGAATGGCAAATCCGGAAGATAACGGGCTGCTTTTTGCTGAAATAAATTATTATCTAAAGGCAGGAAAGCTGGAAGTATTGACTGATAAACTAAAAGCTGCTATTGCCAAAGAACCGGACAACGTTTCTGTTTACAATACACTTGGTAATGTTTATGACCAATTGAATCAAAAAGAAAGAGCTAATCCATCGAGTTATAAAATTCTAAAAGAGGGTCCGCAAGGGGGATGTTATTATGAAAATGAAAATGGGAACAAAGTTTATGTTGAAAGAGCAAATTGTAAAGGTTTAAAGGATGTACAACATAATCCTAAAGCAGAAGAATACTTTGATTTGGCCTTCAGTTATTTTGAACAAGTATTGGCAAAAGACCCTAAGAATTTTGATGCAGTATACAGTCAGGGTGCTCTTTATTACAATAAAGCAGCCAGCATGACTGCAAAATTGAATGAATTAAGCAATGACTATTCTTCAGCAGGAACTAAAAAGTATAATACAATAAAAGCTGAAATGGACAATATATTTAAAGAAGCCCTTCCTTACTTCCTTAAAGCAGAACAGGCAGATCCAAAAGATCAGAATACTATGATAGCACTTAAGGAAATCTATGCAAGAGAGGGTGAATTGGAAAAATCAGCATTGTACAAAGAAAAACTGGAAGCTCTGAACTCAAAATAATTTGAGTTGTAAAACTT
>JAYTNJ010000259.1:0-2334 GCA_043748345.1 Saprospiraceae bacterium | reverse complement strand
AACAAGGCGGTTTGGCAATATGGCGTTGACGAATATATCCTGAGCAGTAGAACCTGATCAACTTTAGCTACTTACTGCCACGTTTTATAAGGAAAATTGTATAATTTCAGGCTTACGTTTTTTATCAAAATAAGTGCCGGGCTGAACGAACACGGATGCGCCACATCGCCAAGCCGCTGACGTTAGCTGCTCTACACAAACATCAATTATTTGAATTAACTGATCTTTGGAGCAATTGAAAGAAGTCTTTACATTTATATTATCAAATTAATTTGAACAATCCTATTTCATTTATTTTAGATACCATCAAAAAATAAGCTCATGTTTTATTCAAAACTGCTTTCATTACTGCTTTTCCTGGGTTTTGTTACCCAGATTGGTGCCCAAACAAATAAAACAGTAGATACTTCCAAAGTGGAAGCCTGGAAAACGGAAGTAATGAAATCTTTGGATGTTAAAAAGAAAAATGCACAGGAAATGGTTGATATGGTTTTCAGTTTTTCGGAACTCGGTTTCCAGGAAACTGAAACTTCTGCTTACCTCACCGGCATACTCGAAAAAAACGGATTTGCTATTGAAAGAGGAATTGCAGGAATTCCTACAGCATGGATGGCTAAATGGGGAAATGGAAAACCAGTGATTGCTTTAGGCAGTGATATAGACTGCATACCAAAGGCTTCACAAAAGCCGGGCGTTGCTTATAAAGAGCCTATCGTAGAAGATGCACCGGGTCATGGTGAAGGACACAATTCAGGATTACCATTAGTAATATTATCAGCCATTGAAGTAAAAAAAGTTATGCAGCGGGAAGGGATTTCAGGAACATTAGTGATATGGCCTGGAGTGGCTGAAGAATTAGTGGGCTCAAAAGCATGGTACATCCGCGACGGCTATTTTAAGAATGTTGATGCCTGCATTTTTACTCATGTTGGCAGCAATATGGGTGTAACCTGGGGCGATGTTGGCAATAATGGGTTGGTATCTGTAGAATTTAAATTTGAGGGAAGCTCCGCACATTCTGCCGGTGCACCGTGGCGTGGCAAGAGTGCATTGGATGCGGTGGAACTGATGGATATTGCCTGGAATTTTAAGAGAGAGCACATGAAGCCTACACAACGTTCGCACTATGTAATAACAGATGGTGGCGATCAGCCAAATGTTGTCCCTTCCAAAGCAGCTGTGTGGTATTACCTTAGGGAAAGAACTTATGAAGATATCAAGAGTATGTATAACGATGCAATTCTTTATTCCAAATCGGTGGCGGCAATGACAGGCACTACAGTTTCTCACCAGTTATTGGGCACTGCGTGGCCCGGACATTTCAATAAAGCGATTGCTGAAACGGTATATAAAAATATTAAAACTGTTGGTTTGCCTGTATGGGATTTGTCCGACCAACAATTAGCAAGAGCTGTTCAAAAACTTGTAAATGCCCCAAAGAAAACACAACTTGGTGAGACCATTGACGGATTGGCAACCAAGCTCGATACATTAAAGGGCCCTGCTCAATTTTCGTGGGGAGCCGGTAGTGACGACATCGCTGATATTGCATGGAATGTTCCGACCGTTGTATTTCGTTATCCATCTAACATCCCCGGTACACCGGGTCATAACTGGGCCGATGGTATCGCAATGGCTACACCCATCGCACACAAAGGGGTTGTAGCTGGAAGTAAAGTAGTTGCTGCTACTTTACTTGATATGCTTACTAATGCGAAGATCATTACAGATGCATGGGATTATCATAAAAATGTTCAAACAAAAGAGACGAAATATATTTCTTTTATAGAATCAACAACTCCGCCTGCTATCTATCTCAATAAAAAGATTATGAACGAATTTAGACCTCAGCTAAAAAAATATTATTACGATCCTTCAAAATATAAAACCTATCTCGAACAGCTTGGCATTCAATATCCACAATTGGAGAAGAAGGGTTTATAAGCACTTTAGCGAATTCAATTGAGGACTACACTAGAAGATAGATTTTGGTTAGGTAAAAGAAGAGTATGCCGCTAACATTCGGTTTGGCAATATGGCGGGGCGACGAATATATTCTCAACTTTTTATTCGTTAATCGGCTTCAGTTCCAGCCGAAAAATAACACCATGCAATAGAATAAACAATGAACTTTTAGTTATAAATTTAGCCGCGGTTATGGGCTGACGATTTTCAAATGCCACCACATCACCAAGCCGTGAACGTTGGCTGTTATTTTATTTTATAATTTTTTGACACGACTATTCATTATTTTATACAAGCAGGTTTAGTTCTGGGGGGCGACAGTAACTCTGATAACTCATGTTTTTTTTATTGCCTCACATTTGCGTAAGG
>JAYTNJ010000258.1:0-2052 GCA_043748345.1 Saprospiraceae bacterium | reverse complement strand
TGGGCTGCGGATGCGCATAGCAAGACTATCTACCAAATGGACAAAAATCTCGAAATAGTACAAAGTCAAAAATTTAATTCATTAACAGCCGTATGTATGAACGCAACTGAAGGTGGGAATTATGTCACTTTTATGGGAAGCTTCACACCTACTGATGATCCCAGTGGGGAGGTTTTTTTCTATCCTAAGAACAACCTGAAATTAGGATATTCCGTTATCAAAAACTTACGAAGACCTGTCAATACGCAAATGATGGACATGAACAAGGATGGTTTATCAGACATGGTCATTTCAGAGTTTGGGAAATGGTTAGGTCAGCTCTCTGTCCATTATGATACTGGAAATGGACAGTTCAGGTCAATGGTTTTAGATAAAAAACCAGGATGTTTAGGTACTCAAATATTTGATTTTGACGGAAACGGGTATCCGGATATCATGGCTCTATTTGCACAGGGAGATGAGCAAATAAGAATCTATTATAATGATAAGAATGGAGAGTTTATACAGAAAACCTTATTAAGATTTCCCCCGAGCTATGGCTCATCCGGGATTAAAATACACGATTTTAACAAAGATGGTTTGATGGATATCATGTATTTCAATGGAGATCTTGCAGATTTTCCTATTGATGCCAAGCATTATCAGGGCATTAGAATTTATATCAATCATGACAAAGATATTTTTAATGAGCAGTTATTTCTGCCAATGAGTGGTGTGTACGGAGCTTCAATTGGAGATTTTGATCAGGATGGGGACGATGATATTGCAGCCATTTCATTTTTTCCTAATTTCAATGCTGTTGGTAATAATAGTTTCTGTTTATTTATCAAAGATGGGATGAAATTTACGACCAAAACCTTTATTGGAAGTGATGTAGGCAGATGGATCATGATTGACGAAGGTGATTTTGATAAAGATGGCGATATTGACCTGGTTCTGGGTAATCTCATCATGGAGCTTCCTGGACAGGAAGACCGTGTGGATGCATGGTCTAAAAATGGATTGCCTTTTCTAATTTTAGAAAACACTATCATAAAAAAATTATGAAACTAATCACAAAGCTTAAAGAAAAATGGTTCTGTTCCTAACATCCATTTTTTATGGCTTTTCTGAAAACTACTAGACTCTCTTTATCTTTATCAAATAAATATGTGTAGAATGAAAGTGAAGAGCGGGCTGGGCCTTGGAGCACACAACCATTTTCTGTAAATACAGACCCGTGACAAGGACATTCTAAGTTATCATTCACTTTGTCTAAGGTACATCCAGCGTGAGTACAAGAAAGAGAAAGGACAGTAAATGTGTCTACACTCTTTCTTTCAATGGCAACTGAATCAAAAAATTTATCCTTAATAATTATCTTAGTTGGAACAACAGCCAGATCAGGATAATCAAAAAATTTAATAATAAAACTTTGCCATATTTCAAATGATTCGCTGGTAGCTTGAACCATGTTAGTATTGTTTGTATTAATTTTAATTTTTATTCCATCGGTGTTGATTTTGGGAGTTAGCCATTCGAATTTCTCTTCAGAAGCATTGAGAGCTTGAACTATTGAAGTCCAAGACTTGCCATTATCAATAGTATATGATAAATCAATCTTATCAATATCAAAAGCGAGCCACTTCAAAACAATTTTTTCTTGTGCACTTATGATTTCATTACCCTCTGGATATGTTATGGTTAAAGTTGGAATATCCTGCTTTTTACATGTCAACGCCATATAAGAAGGGAATAATAAATACAGAAAATCTCTTCTTGAAAATCTCATAAATATTTTTATTTCTGTTTTATTTTCAGTTTATCAAAACCGTGAATGGCATATGTGACTGAATGGTTGTATGGAAATGGATTGGTATAATCAGGATGCTGACAGTTGAGAAGCAAAGATTTATTATCGGATGTAGCCTCTACACCAGTGACTTCAGCTCCACGTGGGACTACAGAAATTTTTATCAAATCATTAGCTGTTGCATTTTTAGCTTTTGATATATCCAGCAAAAAAACTTCACAGGTTTTATTATTTACTCCTGACGGCACTCTGCCGTAAGA
>JAYTNJ010000257.1:0-1857 GCA_043748345.1 Saprospiraceae bacterium | reverse complement strand
GGGCCTGTATCATATAAAACCGGTGCTTTATTTTTTATCATCTCCCGTACGCTGGGAGCCACAGCACGTATGTATCTGGTAGTGAATATCCTTCAGATTTTTATTCTGGATGCTATGGGCGTGCCATTTATACTCACGGCATTTATTATGTTACTGCTCATATTATTATATACTTTTGAAGGCGGGGTAAAAACTATAGTATATACTGACACCTTGCAGACGACATTTATGTTATTGGGCTTAGTGGTCTGTATTATTGCCATTATGAACAAAATGGATTTTTCAGTAGGGGATACATTTTCAGCGCTTACTTCCAATGGGTACACTAAGATATTCAATACAGATTTCAATTCGTCAGGATTTTTTCTTAAACAGATATTAGGGGGTGCTTTTATTACTATAGCTATGACCGGTCTTGATCAGGAAATGATGCAAAAAAATATCAGTGTAAAAACTTTGGGCGGTTCACAAAAAAATGTACTCACACTTGCTACAGTATTGCTGGTGGTCAATATGCTTTTCCTTACTTTGGGTGGGCTCCTTTATCTGTATGCTGCACAAAATGGAATAGAAGCGAAAGGTGATGACATCTTTCCTTCCATAGCGTTGGGTGGCTATCTGGCATCAGGTATAGGGGTTATTTTTATCATCGGGCTTGTCTCTGCTTTGTTTCCAAGTGCTGACGGAGCACTTACTGCAATGACTTCATCGTTTTGTATAGATATCTTAGGTATGCAGAAAGATGCCATATCTACTGAAGCAATAAAGAAAAAAACAAGACTAACTGTACATCTCAGTTTCACTATCTTATTTTTTATTTGTGTATTGATGTTCAAATGGATAGACGATAAATCCATCATAGATATCATACTGAAACTTGCAGGGTATACATACGGGCCACTATTAGGCTTATTTACCTTTGGAATATTTACAAAAAGGGTATTAAATGACAGAAATGCTTTGTGGGTATGTCTGATATCTCCGATGGTTATTTTCTTTATTGATATGATCAATAATGCGGAGTGGTTTGCCAAAAAAATGGCGCTTGGCGTCGAGACAACCGCTACCATCACTCAGTGGTCTGAATCTATTTTTTCAGGATATAAGATCGGCATTGAAATTTTAATTTTGAATGGAATATTTACTTTTATAGGCTTGTGGTTCATCTCCAAAAAACAAAACACCTAAATTCATGCAAAAAATCACCGAATCTCCGTCATTATATAGAAATCTTGAGGAGAAATCCACATTGGAACTTCTTACTGATATCAATGCTGAAGATAAGAAAGTCGCGATTGCCGTAGGTAATACTATTCATCATATAGCCCCATTGATTGATGCTATTTTTGAAAAAATGAAAAACGGGGGGAGATTATTTTATATAGGCGCTGGTACCAGTGGCAGACTCGGTATCCTTGATGCATCGGAATGCCCACCCACCTATGGAGTACCAAAAGACTGGGTGATAGGCCTGATTGCCGGTGGTGACGTAGCCTTGCGAAATTCGATAGAAAATGCAGAAGATGATCCACAGCAGGCATGGAAAGATCTTAAAAAATATAATATTGATGAAAATGACGTATTGGTAGGCATCGCGGCTTCTGGTACCACACCATATGTCATCAACGGGTTGAAAACGGCCAATGAAAATGGCATCATCACGGGAAGTATATCCTGCAATCCGGGATCTCCGGTTTCAGAAGCTGCAAAATACCCGATAGAAGTGGTAGTAGGCCCTGAGTACGTCACAGGAAGTACGCGCATGAAATCGGGCACGGCTCAGAAATTGGTACTTAATATGATCAGCACCAGCGTGATGATAAAACTGGGAAGGGTCAAAGACAACCGTATGGTGGA
>JAYTNJ010000256.1:0-2841 GCA_043748345.1 Saprospiraceae bacterium | reverse complement strand
CTCCCAAAGTCAATGATAATCGGAGTGTTGATGATTATTTCAATATACATGTTGGTAAATGGCGCAATACTTTTTGCACTGCCTAAAGAAATGCTGATGAACTCAAAACTTGCAGCTGCCGATACAATCAGCTATATTTTTGGTGACGGTTATTCTAAGATAATTACTTTGTTCCTTATGATTTCAATATTAGGAATTGTCAATGCCCAGATAATGTTTGCTCCCAGGGTAATATTTTCGATGAGTAGGGATAACTTATTTTTTAAAGCAGCAACCAAGGTAAATGCGGCTGGTACGCCTTCTGTCGCTATGCCATTGACAGCTTTTTTGTCTGTACTTTTGATTTTGAGTGGAAAGGATACTTGTGGCAAACTTTCTGACATTGCGACTTTTTTCTTTGTATTAAGCTATGCCGCAGGTTTTGCTGCACTTGTAAGGTTAAGGTATACGGAACCTATGTTGTCTCGACCATTTAAAGCACCATGGTTTCCATACCTTCCCTATTTTTTAATTATTCTATCTATGTTGTTTCTGGGGGGAGCTGTTTATACCGATATTCAAAGTAGTAAATTTGCACTTATATTTTTGTTGATTAGTTACCCTTTATATTATCTTGTCAGAAAAATGAATGCCGGAAATTGGTAAGAAATGAAGTTGCTTAATGTCACCGTAAGTTAAATAATTAAAAAATATCTTATCATCTTTCACCTAAAATCCAGGTAGCTTTATACTTTACTTTGTAATTTTTATCTATAAAGGTTGTGATATGTGATATTGCTTCATCAACATCATCTGTAAATTTGATTAAATTCTGATCTGTTGGGGATATCGTTTTTTCATCTATCATGCGTTCCACCATTTCAAAGATATCTGAGTAGTATTCTTTTCCGATTATTACCACCGGAAAGTTATGAAGTATACCAGTTTGAATAAGAGTAAGTGTTTCAAAGAGCTCATCCAATGTACCGTATCCCCCCGGAAGTACCACAAAAGCATAAGAGTATTTTGTGAGTAATACTTTTCGGACAAAAAAGTAGTCAAAATCAACCACTTTGGTCATATATGGGTTAGAAACTTGTTCTTTGGGAAGCTTTATAGTGCAACCGATTGATTTTCCACCTACTTCAAAAGCACCACGATTTGCAGCCTCCATAATGCCTGGACCCCCGCCTGTCATGACTGCAAAACCCAAATCTGACAATACAGCACCTATTGTTTTGGCTTTCTGATAATAAATATTTGATTCAGCAAATCTTGCTGATCCGAATACAGTCACACACGGACCAATAAAATGAAGTTTCCTGAAACCTCTGAAAAACTGAAAAAAAACTTTAAACAAAAACAACAACTCCTTGCCCCGACTATGAGGACCGGAAAGAAACTGCTCATCAGGATTAAGAATACGTTTGTTACTCATGGCGGGTTTAAAATTTTATAAATACGCGATTTAGTAACAACGTAGGCATATAAAAGTTAAACCGGAATTTCAGCCGTCTTGTCTGATAAAATCAGTAAAGGTGAGACAGAATGAATAGCAGCAAATTCAGAAACACTTTTATGGAAAATATTCTGGAAAATATTCCTATGTTTGGTGGAAACCACCACCAGATGATTAGCATCTTCTTTTATCATGCCTTTAATGCTATTGAATAAATCAGCCGTATCTATGATTTCAACATGATATTTGACATCCGGAAAATACGTCTCCATTATTTTAACTGAATCGGACACGTCGTACTCATGGTTTGACTTGGTTCTAAAGTGAACAATTCTAAGGTGTGAACCGATTTTCTGACATAAGCGACCGGTATATAATATATGGAGTGCATCATTTTTAAGATCTTCAGAGAGATATACAATTTCATTGATTTTGGAATATGCAGATCCGGGAGGTACCAGAAAAAGAGGACAATAACAGTGATCAAGCATATCAAGTGAAAGAGAACCAAAAACTTTTTTAAAGGTATCTCCGGAGCCTGTGGTACCCATCACTATTATTGTATCCGGAATCTTAGACATTTCTGTTAATTCACTCCTTGGAAAACCCACCTTAAATATACCTTCTATAAATGGTTCTTTCACAAAACTTCCTATCCAGTCCTGATTTACAGTTTTAACAAGATTTTCAAGTTTTTCACGATGTATTTTTTCAGCTTCTTCATTGATGACAACAAATTGATTTACATCCGTTGAAGTAGGGTAATATATATGTGTAAGCATCAAAACACCGTTAATGTCTTTTGAAAGATGGTTGGCAAAGTTGTAAGCATTATTTGATGCATCAGAAAAATCTGTGGGCACGATTATTTTTGTCATTTTACCGTAATTATAAATTTTAAGAATTTGTTGTATTGCTTCGCGCAATGATGCTGAATATCTTCCGTTTTGTTTTATTTCAAAAAGGCTTTCATCATTAACTTTAAAAGATGGTACATATACTATCTGATCATCCATAATCTTCCTGATATTAGTAATCTCTCTGATCTGGTAGTCTAAACTTGCGTCTGACAAACATTTAATCAGTTTCACTTTAGCCAGTTGATGCCCCGAAGTGCCGGTTCCATAAATCTTAATGTTTATCATCCGTTAGAGTAATTTTAATATCCAAAAATGATTAATTTCTATTTAAAAAATTTTAAATTAACAAAGATTTTAATTTTACTTATACCAAGTTCTAATCATAAGTCGCGGAGGCTTCAGCGTCAATTGCCAACTTTTTAATTATATCAAAAGTTGATACAATACCTATGATCTTATCATTATCTACAATTGGAATAGCATGAAATAGATTTTCATTAAATACTTCCAGCGCCACATTGATCTTATCATTTGGCTCAAGCT
>JAYTNJ010000255.1:0-17722 GCA_043748345.1 Saprospiraceae bacterium | reverse complement strand
TATTGCTCGCTCAAAATAAATGCATTTTGTGGATAAATAATCAAAAATAGGCCATTTTGGAGCATTTTGTATTTGGCTATTTGCAACTTGGGTTAATGTAAGAATAAACATTTTGAATTAATTGGCTGAAAACAATTTAACCCCCTAAATGAATGAAGATAAAATGCTTAAAATTAAATTATACTCTGCCACTATCATCTTTTTGAACTGTCTGTTTTTTTAATATTGTATAAAATACACTATCTTCGCAGTTCTGTAAATCAAAACCCAGTCATGACATCATTGATCCACGTCAATAATCATCAAAAAACAAAAATTCTTGCCACAGTAGGCCCTGCTTCATGTTCAAAAGAAGCTTTATTAGAGCTTGTTCAGGCAGGTGTTAACGTATTTAGATTAAATTTTTCGCATGGGGCACATTCTGAACATCAAAAGGTGATAGACAATATACTGGAGATCAATGAAAAATATAATCTTCACATAGGAATTCTTGCAGATCTTCAGGGGCCAAAACTTAGAATCGGAAAAATAGAAAATAATGCATTAGAATTGAAGCAGGGTGATATATTGACCTTTGTAAATGAAGAATGTATAGGTGACAAGGATAAAATCTACATGAGTTATGATCACTTTGCCAGTGATGTAAATGTAGGTGAAAAAGTATTGGTAGATGATGGTAAAATAGTTCTGGAAGTAATCTCAACTAATAAAATAAATGAAGTAAAACTCATGGTACTTTTTGGAAGTGTATTGTCTTCCAATAAAGGAGTAAATCTGCCCGATACTGTCGTATCTCAACCATCATTAACAGAAAAAGATCTTGAAGATCTGGACTATGTGCTTACACAGCCCGTAAATTGGATAGCTCTGTCTTTTGTGAGGGAAGCCAAAGACGTAAAAGAGCTTCAGAAAAAAATCAAAGCTAAAAAGCATGTAGCTAAAGTGGTAGCAAAAATTGAGAAACCTGATGCAATCAAAAATATCAAAGAGATAATAAAGGTATCGGATGCAATCATGATAGCAAGAGGTGACTTAGGTGTAGAAATTCCTATAGAAAAATTGCCGGGTTTGCAAAAGATGATCATTGCAAAATGTATTCAAAAAGCTAAACCCGTGATTGTGGCTACACAAATGATGGAAAGTATGATCACAAATCCTTCACCATCGAGAGCAGAAGTCACCGATGTAGCTAATGCAGTACTTGACGGTACTGATGCAGTGATGTTGAGCGGAGAAACATCAGTAGGTGACCACCCAAGTCTTGTTGTAGAGGCTATGAGAAAAATTATTGGTGAAGCTGAATCTCATTTTCATCTTATTAGTAAAAGGCCTTCACCGGATCCTGATGCAGAAACCTTTTTGTCGGATACTTTATGCATCAATGCACCCAGAATAGCTGAAGCTGTGAACGCTAAAGCCATTTTGGGATTAACTGTCAACGGTTATACTGCATTTAAAATATCATCCTATCGCCCAAAACCTGAGATACATATTTTTTCTGATAAACCTTATATGCTGAATACTCTTAGTTTGGTTTGGGGTGTAACTTGTCATTTGTATACAAAATTTACTACTACTGATGAAACCATCGATGATGTAAATCAAATACTTATTGACAAAGGAGCTGTTCAAACTGGTGATATAGTGATTAATACGGGCAGTATGCCACTGCATAAAAGATTCAGGACCAATATGTTAAAAATAACGGTAATTGAATAACAACCTTTTATTGTCGGTATTAATTGCTTATTGAAGCAAATCAGGTCGTTTTGCCTCTGTAATTTTAAGAGATTCTTCATATCTCCATTCATCGATCAACCTATCATTACCTGATAGTAATATATCTGGCACTTGTTTACCCTTATATCGAGCCGGACGGGTAAAAACAGGTGGTGCCAAGAGATTATCCTGAAATGAATCGGTTAATGCACTGGTCTCGTCATTGAGCACGCCGGGGATCAATCTTCCCACCGCATCTGTGATGAGAGCTGCAGCTAATTCTCCACCGGTAAGTACAAAATCACCTACAGATATTTCCATTGTGACATGCATATCCCTTATTCTTTGATCTATTCCTTTATAATGTCCACAGATAATCATCAAGTGATTGAGACAAGAAAGACGATTTGCTATCTTTTGGTTGAAAGTTATACCGTCCGGAGTCAGGTATATAATCTCGTCGTATTTTGTTTTTGATTTAAGTTCAGATATACAATTATCCAATGGCTCACACATCATCACCATTCCAGCACCACCTCCATACTGATAATCATCCACCTGATTATGAACCCCTAACCCATATGGGCGCAAATTTATTACATTTACCAAAAGTAATCCTTTATCAGCTGCTCTCTTCATAATGGAATGCTCAAAAGGGCTTTTGAGTAAATCAGGGACCACAGTAATGATATCTATTTTCATAATTTCACAAACTAAAATTGGGCTATTTGTTTTCCAATTTCGATACTTTCTCCAAAACTTCTTGCTTTAACATATTTTTGTACAAGAGTATCTTTTCCATCAACGATACATTATTTGTACCAAGAATAGAAGCTGCCAGAATACCAGCATTTTTAGCCCCGTTTAGAGCTACCGTTGCCACTGGAATTCCACCAGGCATTTGCAGAATAGACAGTATGGAATCCCAACCATCTATAGAGTTGGATGATTTGACGGGCACCCCAATGACAGGAAGAGGAGTCAAAGACGCTACCATGCCCGGCAGATGAGCCGCACCTCCTGCGCCTGCAATAATAACCTTAATACCCCTTTTATGGGCATTGCTGGCAAAATCAAACATCCTTTCAGGCGTGCGGTGAGCAGAAACGATGGTCATTTCAAAAGGAATCTGAAAAAAATTCAGCATATGTGATGCTTCCTCCATGACCGGAAGATCTGAATCGGAACCCATAATGATACTTACTATTGGCGCTTCCATTTCAAGCTATTACTTTTAATGTTTTCTGAACAAATTTTGCTTTTTCCATTGCTTTTTCAAGATCGGAATCGATAATCGTAACATGACCCATCTTTCTGAATGGTCGTGTTTCCTTTTTACCGTATAAATGTGGGTAAATACCATTCAATTCAAGACACTTTTCAATATTTTCATATATCGGAACTCCAGTATGTCCGGGCTCTCCCAACAGATTAACCATAACTGCTGGCCTTAGAAGCTCCGTATTTCCTAGAGGTAAATCGAGTATCGCACGCAAATGCATTTCATATTGTGAAGTAACACTTGCTTCTATAGTATGATGCCCTGAATTATGTGGCCTTGGTGCGACTTCATTTATCAATATTCTTCCTTCTTTATCTATAAACATTTCAACAGCAAGGAGCCCGACAATACCAAAAGTTTCTGCCAGAGTTTTAGCCAAATTATCAGCTTCTTCTGCCATATCTTTACTGATCGAAGCCGGGCAGGATAAAAACTCTACCAAATTTGCTTTAGCATGAAACTGCATCTCAACTGCCGGGAAAGTTTTGATTTCTTCGGAAGGGTTCCTGCTTACAATGATGGCTATTTCCTTATCTATATCAACAAGATCTTCAACAAGGCTGTTTCCTTCCATCAAAGATTCAAGGTCCGAATCACTTTTTATAACTTGCACACCTTTTCCATCGTATCCATCTATGCGTAACTTTTGAACAAAAGGAATTCTCAAAGTCCCTGATTTCACAGCAACTCTTATTTCATCAGCTGTTTTAAATAATGTAAAATCTGAAGAAGGAAGATGATTTCCTTCATAAAACATTTTTTGTTTTCCTTTATCTTTAATGACTCTCAGGATGTCAGGCTGCGGAAACACTTTTTTACCTCGTCGCTCCAACTCTTCCAATGCTTCAACATTAACATTTTCAATTTCTATGGAAATGATGTCCATCTTCATTCCGAAATTAAGCACATCTTCATAATCCTTTATGTTTCCACATACAAATTCCGGGCATATAAATGCTGCCGGAAAACTCTTGTCAGTATCCATTACTGAAATATTTAATCCAAGTCTGCTTCCTGCCTGAAGCAACATCTTGCCAAGCTGACCACCACCCAGGATTCCTATTTTTTTATTTAATTGATAGCCTGTCAAAACAAAATATTTAAATTCTCAGGCAAAATTACAAAATATATCAGGCTATACCTAATTACAACTACGTAATAGATTCATAAATAGTCTTGTATCTTTGGGCAGAAGCATCCCACGAAAAATCTAGGGAAATAGCTTTTTGAACACAATGATTTTTAAACCCAAGATTGTAATATAATTCCACAGCACGCCAAACAGAGTGGATCATCTGATCAAAAATCATATAATCAAATCTTATACCTACACCTCCCTCTTCAGAAATATCTCTGACACTGTCTCGAAGACCACCTGTATTGCGAACAATTGGCAATGTACCGTATCGCATGGCAAACATCTGATTTAATCCACATGGCTCTACCCTTGATGGCATAAGTAAAAAATCAGCACCAGCATAAATCTTGTGAGACATAGCTTCATTATATGTAAGCATACAAGCCACATTGGATGGATATCTGGAAGCAACAGTTTCTAAAGCAGATTCTATACTTTTGTCGCCCGTACCGAGTATAATAAAATTTGCGTTTCGGTGTTGGGTAAGCCATGTATTTACGATTCCGGCTATAAATTCTGCCCCTTTTTCTAATACTAACCTGCCTATAAACCCAAATAGTGGTAAAGATGGATCAAATCCGGCCATATCACATAAAACTTTTTTATTTTTAGCTTTAAATTCTATGGCATCTTCTTTAAGATGATACTCCACCATTGGATCTGTCGCAGGGTTCCATACTTCATTATCTATCCCATTCAATATTCCGGAGCATTTCCAATGTTCAGCTCTGAATAATTGCTCCAATCCAAATGAGTCATTCATAAGCTCATTCATATAATTTGGCGATACGGTGGTCACTTTATATGAACATCTGACAGCTGAAGCTAATGGATTGATGACGCCATTCCATTCTAGAAGTCCACTTTTCCACGAGTCAAAAGACGGTAAAAGATATTTTTTACTCCACCCAAAGGCACCTTGATATCTTTCATTATGAATGGTAAATACCGTAGGAATATGTGCCAGTGATTGGAATTCATAGACATATTTCATCATAAAAGGAATGAGGCCAGTATGATGATCATGGCAATGAACAATATCAACATCAACATTACCATCCCTTAACCATATTAGGAAAGCGCGCTGGAAAGCTATATTGCGTTCTATTTCGTCTCCAAAATAATTACCATCTTTACCTGCATAAACACCGTGTCTGTCAAATTTGGATGGAATAAAAATATTGTAAAAAGGAAAACCAAATACATCATTTAAAAAATACCTCACTTCGAAATATAAATATTCTTGTCCTAAATGAAAATTACCCTGATGCAAAATCTTATATAACTTCCCTTCGTACCACGGCATCTCATAAGCAGGAATTACTACACTAGTTTCTATCCCTACTTTTCTGAGATACTTTGGCAAGGATCCTACTACGTCAGCCAGTCCTCCCACTTTAGCCATGGGGAAACATTCAGCACTTGCGTAAAAAACTTTTGTTTTTTTTATTAATTCTTCCACAGGCGTTGATTCCGAATTCATGTTTTCTTTCGTAGTAAAATCATCTGCAGCGTCTATTAAAATAGGTTTCTTCTTACTAGCTACTACCTTTGGGAGTGCTTTTTTTATAACTTCCTTTTCAATTTTTGGCTTTTCTGTTAAGGCTTCAATAATGGTTTTCTTTTTCATTATGATTATTATTATTTTAGCACAGGTAATAATATGCTTGAATTATTAGATAGATCATGCCATATTTTTATAGTAGCTTTTTGATAATCATTCTGCTCAGCCTGATAAATATTTATAAATTTTTGAGGATTTCGATCAACCAATGGAAACCATGAGCTTTGTATCTGTACCATTATCTTGTGGCCTTTTTTAAAAGTATGTGCTATATCGGGCAATTCAAATCTGACTTTCTCTATTTTTCCTGGAACAAAAGGTATTGGTTTTTCGAAGCTGTTTCTGTATTTTCCCCTCATCACTTCACCTCTCACCAGCATCTGATAATCACCCATTGGGTATGATCCACCTCCTTGTCTTCCAGTTTCCTGAGAATTTTCTTCATAGCTGAAATCACTGGGAAAAACATCTATGAGTTTGACTACAAAATCAGCATCGCTAGTAGAGATACTTGTAAGCAGGTCAGCTATCAAAGGGCCTGCAAGTGTTACATCTTCAGATAATAATTCTGTTTGAAAACTTAGCACATCTGTTCTGCGATTTGCAAAACGCTGATCGTCGGTCATATATGCATTTGTTCTTCTGTAATGTACATCTTCGGTGTAAGGCACTGGTTTTGTAGGGTCACTGATATACTCTGAAAAGCTATTTTTCTGAATGGATGCTGACCAACTTAATTTTTCTTTTTCATGTAAATAAAGAGGCGTCATCTTTACAGACTTTAGTGGCCATTCGGACAAATTACGCCACTTATTTTCACCGGTAAAAAAAACGGTGGCTTCGGTGAGTTCGCCTAAGTCTGATTTCCCTTCCAAATGATGTATAAAAAATGGCAACTCTATTTCATTTTGGTAATACCATGATGTATTGCTGTTAAATCTTACGTTTCCCATAAAACTGCCTGCTCCACTGCTCCACTGACCATGACTCCAAGGACCCATAACTATTCTATTATTATTTTTGGCTTTTTTTTCAATGGCTTCATAAGTACGCCATGCTCCAAAACAATCTTCAGCATCAAATAACCCACCCACAACCAAAGTAGCAGTATGACTTGGAATATTATGGACAAAATTTCTAATATTTCTTGCTTTCCACCATGCATCATAGTCAGGATGTTTATACATTTCTTGCCAAAATTTAATGCTATCCCCCATCAGTTGAGCCAGGTTTTTAGTTGTTCCTGCTTCAAGATAAAATTTATAAGCGTCGCGTGTTGAAAATTGAAAACCTTCTGAGCCTACAGATATTGGTTTGGGCCGAGGTTTGCCAAATGATGAATAAAATGAAAACCCGTCCATCATAAAAAAAGCGCCATTATGATGAAAATCATCACCGATAAACCAATCTGTCACCGGAGCCTGAGGACTTACGGCTACTAAAGATGGATGACCGGACAAAGCCGCCATGGTTGCATAAAATCCCGGATAAGAAATACCAAGAATACCTACTTTCTTATTGTTATTGGGTATATTATTTATTAGCCACTCTATGGCATCATAGGTATCACTTGCGTCATCAGTTTCTTTTCCTAATTTAACTTCTTTGAATGGACGTACATCTTCAAATTCACCTTCACTCATATATCGCCCTCTTACATCCTGAAAAACAATGATATAATTTCTTCGCATATAATATCTGTAATGGCTATCCCACATTGCTCTGAAATTATCTTCACCATAAGGAGAGCAGGAATAAGGTGTCCTATTCATTAAAAATGGGTGAGGCTCGCTATTGTTCTTAGGAAGATAAATCGCCGTAAATAGCTTAACACCATCCCTCATAGGAATCATCATTTCCTTTTTTGTGTAATTATCCTTTATCCAGGATGAATCCTGTGGATTAAGAGATTGTCCGTTCAGTAAATAAGAAGCAAATAAGATGCTAAAAGTGGATATTAGTGTTTTCATTTTATAATCAATAAATGTAATAATCAGTTAAACAATGATAATGAGTAAAGATATAACTCTCATCAGCAATCAAAAAATAATTGTACAAAAAATAAGAACTAAAAATTTACACCACTCTCAAAGAAAAAACCCTTATCACCAAATCCTGTGATGCCATATTGAGATGTGAGTGTAATATTGTTAAATAAAATGAAGTCAAGTGCAGGGCCAAAACCATAATTGATCTTATTTGACAGAAAATTATTTTTACCATGATCAGGATCTCTTGCGTATCCATAATCCAGATTAAATCTAAAAAATAACTTAAGATTCATTACCTTAAACTGACGCGGTAAATTGTTACCTAAATCAATATCTTTATCGATAATTCTACATCTTATTGCGTTATTAGAAATGATAAAGTCTCTCCCGTCTATAACGTATAATTGATAGCCTGTAATATAATCATCCTGGTAGCCAATGGCATAATTTAGAAAGTAGGGCAAACTATTATGCTGAAAATTATATTTAACTTTGATTCTGTTGCTTAGAATAATTCTATTTTTCCAATTCATGTGTTTTTCTGCATAAAGAGTAACCCACGTATTATCCACCGTGCTTAATATTCCTAATCCTTCTTTTCGGGCATTAAGCTGTAATCTGAATCCCGCAATTGGATAAAGTGGATAAATTGTATTGTCATACTTTATTAAATAATCCAACGAAAGATATTTAAGTGTTGAATTACCCGAAACAAAATATCCTGGATTCAAGTCATTTGAAATTACTTTATCTACATTAGCTTTAAGAAATTCCGCTCTAAAAATCTGATTTGTTTTGGCATTGGTTCTATGCAATAATCCTAGACTAGTCCTGTATTGAAAAAATATTTTCCTTTCATCAGGACTCCTAAAAAAAACCGGTTTGTTTTCAACGGTTTTATATGATATTTCTTTATTATCAGAGTATAAAACATTAAAAGATATACCCCATTTATCTTTCAAATAGGGAAACTCATATGTCAATTCATACTTTTTGGTAAACCCACTTTGAAATTTTAATTTGAGTTTGTCATTATTGCCTGTAAGATTGATGTGATTAAATGCGATTCCATAATTTACTCTCTTGAAACTATAATTCTGTTCTTTCCTCCAGACATTAAAATTACGATCAGCCAGCTCGAAAATGATATATGGGTATGCATACCAGTTTTCCTGAACTGCAATATCAATATTACAAATATTCAGATCAGTGTTCCAGTTTTTTATGTTGATTTTTGATAATGTAAAAAGTCCTATACTCTGTAGTCTTTTTTCATTCGAATTCAGTCTATCAGAGAGCTGGGTTAAACCAATCGTGTCTCCTGTATGCAAATCTATTTCCTTTAGTATGACATTTCTTTGTGTTTTTTTATTTCCATGTATTTTTATACTGTCAATAATCACAAAGTCACCCTGACCAATAAGTATACTTGATATAGAGTTAACCAGAAGAATGATTATGGAAAAATATCTGAATATACTATTTACATGCCCGCCAAGCATCAGGTATTAAGATAAGACATCAGTGCATCATACCTTTCTTTAAGTCCATCCTGATAGTCAATCTCTGAAAAGGATGCTGATATTTCATATCCAAATCTTTCCAACGTTGATTTAAAACTGGTGATATCCTGACGGTTTAATTTTAAAGTAACATTTATACGGTGCGTATTCGGGATAGTATTTACAAAACTGCTTAAAATGATTATATCTTCTGACTCGGCAATCCTCGCTAGTTCTGCCAATGAGTAATTGCCTTTTGCTGTTTCTATAACAATTATACTGCCGGGATCAGAAAATGAAAAATGGTTGGCAAAATACTGGAGTAAATCTTCCATTGTTATAATACCAAGGTAGTTTTCTTCCTCATCAATTACGGGTATAATTGTAAGTTGGAATCTACCCATTTTGGTCATTATTTCAAACAAATGTTCATTTTCTGATACAAATGGTCGTAAGAAAGATAAACGATAAGAGCCAATAGACTCCTTGATATCATGAATTAAAATATCATCCTCAGAAATAACACCCAAAAGCTGTTCATGATTGACAATGGGAAGATGTCTGACATGGTAAATCTGCATTTGCTGCAAAACTTCTTCTCCTGTATCAGATGTCTGTACAGGAAATAGGGTTTGAGATATCAGTTCTTTAGCTATCAAGTGTTAAGTTTATTTTGGAATCAATTACATCCTGAGTATTTTTTTTCGCTCAAATATAAATTCATCTTCCGACAAAATACCTTTTTTCCTAAGTTCGCTTAATTTATTGAGCTGAAATAGCAATTTATCATCCATGTCCGGGTTTGCGTCAACAGTAATTTTGACAGGTTCCGCTGCTTGATGATTAGATTGTGGCTCGGTACTTGGGGTGGAAAATGGATTTGCTCTAAAGCCGCTGCTTCGAAAATGATCAAACTCTGGTTGAATCCTAACATAAGCAAGGTCATCATGGCTAAGAATTCGTTCCACATCATTCAAACCAGTAGCTACGGCCCGGCTTAGGTGGTGGTAAGCCAGCTGTTTTTTTTCAGTTAGTGAATAGGCACAAGCTATATTAAAATGGAGCGCTACATCATTTGGCGCCAGCTCTAGTCCCTTTTTAAAATCGACAATGGCATCTTCAAGATCAAAGTCTTTATATTTTTTAATTCCACTATTTTTATAAGGATTAGCCCTCATTGTATTCATAGGGCTTGGGTTGCTTTTAAATTTTGTTTTGTTAACCTGCACTTGTTCATATTTTTCCATTTGGGCTTCTCTTCGTGCTTCCAGAGGCCCTCTTTTTATCTGCACATACCCACGATTATATCTTCTGTCAAATTCCTGCTCCGGCATGTTGAGAAGTTTAATACCTTCTACTACTCCAGCAATAAGTGAAATAGGAATCCCCACGTTCATTGAGACAATGAGTAAAACCATAAAACCAATAAACCCTCCCGTTTTACCCAAATACAGCTTGTGTCCACCCATAAAACCGGTAAAAAACGCAAGCATTGCAGCAGTAACCTTATTTTTTGGTGCCATAATTTCCCAAATTCTTTTTAATATATTTTACAAGTCAAAACAGCAATATCATCTGAAATCTCAACTTCACCTCTGAAACGATTAATTTCGGCTAAAAGTTTCTGATTAAAAGCTTCAGGATCAAGATTGTGGTGTTTATCAAGAAACTTCTCAAGGATGATGTCACTAAAATACTCGTCATTTTCATTCCTGAGATCCGGCAACCCATCCGTAAAACTTACAATCATAGCGTCAGGCAATAAAGATATTTTCTCTTCCTTAATATCCTTAAGCTTCTCAAAAGCACCTATAAAAGTGCAGCCTTTATCCAGTCTTATCAAAGTTCCATTCATTTTTAACAAGGGAGGATAGTGACCAGCATTTACATATTTTAATGTTTTCAGTTTAATATCTATTTCTGCTACAAAGAAAGTGATATATCTGTCACTCTTGGTAATTCTATAGACAGACTGATTCAAAGCAAAGACAAATGTCTCTAAATCCCGGTATTGAAATATCAAAGACTGTATCATGGCCTGAAAATTTGCCATCAGAAGTGCTGCCGCGACTCCTTTACCTGATATGTCTGCAATACAAAATGCGAACCTGTCTTTATCAAATCTGATAAAGTCAAGATAATCCCCTCCAATATTAAAATGGGGTTTGTAAATTTTTGACAAAGCAAATTTTTCCTCCACAGGAAGCTTTTCCGGAATCAGCATTTGCTGAACCTGTGAAGCTAGTTCCATTTCACGACGGTATCTTTCCTGCTCAATCTGCTTTTTAAATAATCTTTTATTCTCGATTGCAACTGCAATGATATTAGTAATAGTTGTAATAAATTGAATTTTGTTATAAAGGTCTTCTTTCTCTTTAATGCCACCAATTATCGAATATGCAATGGGCAACTCTTTATGAAAGACGGGTATTATGATATCAAATCCTTCAAAACGTGCGTGATCTCCATTTTTTATTGTGTAGAGTCTTTTGTGCTGAAGCAATAAAGGAACCATTTCCTCAATACCTTCCCTATTAAAATTTATAGAAGCAGTGCACTCCCATCCCTGATCTTCAATGATAAAAAGAGACATTTTTTCAATTCCCATTTCCCAGCTCAAAAATGACTTATACATATTAAAAAGCCCATCTGCGGAAACATTATCATTTATTGCCTGAGTTATAGTCAATAGTGATTTTATCTGCAACTGTTTAAGACTCAGCTCTTTTTCTAGTTTCTCTAATATTACAAGTTCGCGATTCATAAAGCAAACCTACGATATTTTTTAATGATGTAAAAATTACATTACATGATAATAAGAATGACGGAGATCGAAAATATCTAAAAAAGAATAAATGACAAAAATAAAATTTAATAATAATATATTAAATACAATACATTTACAATTATTCAATATATTATCTAACAAATATGAATTATAATTAGATAATTTATAATAATTTTTAAATAATAGTATAATATATTCATTTTGCATTATTATTCCTTTTATTTTTGTGCTTTTAATATTTTAGACAAATAGTATGAAAGTAATCCTCTCATATTTTGTGTAAAAAATAAAGTGTGTAATTTTTGGAAATTTTCTTTAAAACATTAAAATATCAAGTAATATGTGTGGCATTGTAGCAATATTTAATTTAAAAAAGGTCGATGATGAAATAAGAACAAAAGCGATCAACATGGCCAAAAAAGTAAGGCATAGAGGCCCTGATTGGTCGGGTATATATTGTGGCACTAATACCATTCTTGCTCACGAGAGGCTCGCCATTGTAGATCCTCAATCCGGAGGCCAACCTCTGTATACTGAAGATAAAAAAGTTGTTCTGGCAGTAAATGGGGAAATATATAATCATAATGATATAAGAGCTAATTTTGAGGGAAAATACAATTTTCTCACCAAGTCTGATTGTGAAGTCATTCTTGCTCTTTATCGTGAAAAGGGCCCTTTATTTATCGAGGAACTTAATGGAATATTCGGTTTTGCCCTATATGATATTGAAAACGATATTTTTTTAGTAAGTCGGGACCATATGGGAATTATCCCTCTGTATCACGGTTGGGACGAATTGGGTCAGTACTACGTTGCTTCAGAACTTAAGGCACTTGAAGGGATTTGCAACAAAATAGAAGTATTTCCTCCAGGGCATTATTACTATTCAAAAGACTCAGGGCCAAAAAAGTGGTATTCAAGAGATTGGGTGAATTTTGATAATGTCAAAGATAATGAAACTGATATATCGGCATTAAGAAAAGGACTTGAAGATGCCGTACATAGACAACTGATGAGTGATGTACCATATGGCGTATTACTATCCGGAGGACTGGATTCGTCCATAATTTCAGCAGTGGCTAAAAAATTTGCTTCCCGACGCATAGAATCACAGGATAAAAATGAAGCATGGTATCCGCAATTACATTCATTTGCTGTGGGTCTACCTGGCGCTCCTGATCTTATTGCCGCAAAAAAAGTAGCAGAACACATTGGCTCTATACATCATGAGATAAATTTTACCTTACAGGAAGGGCTCGATGCTATCAGAGATGTGATTTATCATCTTGAGACATACGATATTCCGACTATAAGAGCATCAACACCTATGTTTCTAATGGCAAGAGTTATCAAGTCAATGGGAATCAAAATGGTACTTAGTGGCGAAGGAAGTGATGAGATTTTTGGTGGCTATCTATATTTTCACAAAGCGCCCAATGCGAAAGCTTTACACGAAGAAACAGTCAGAAAATTGGATAAGTTGCATCTATATGATAACCTAAGGGCTAATAAATCACTGGCGGCTTGGGGAGTTGAAGGCAGAGTACCTTTTTTGGATAAAGAATTTATGGATATTGCTATGCGGATAAATCCTGAAGATAAACTCCCGCGCAATGGGAGAATTGAAAAATGGGTTTTGAGGAAAGCATTTGAAGATATGTTGCCTGAAAGTATTGCGTGGAGGCAAAAGGAACAATTTAGTGATGGAGTGGGATATACCTGGATAGATACGCTTAAAGACCTTGTACAAAAGAATGTAACAGACGAACAACTGGCAAACGCTACTTTTAAGTTTCCCGACCAGACTCCATCTTCAAAGGAGGAATACTATTACAGGAGTATATTTCAGTCACATTTCCCTTCAAGATCAGCAGCACTTTGTGTGCCATCTGTGCCATCTGTAGCATGTAGCTCTCCAGTCGCTCTCGAATGGGACGAATCTTTTAAAAATATGAACGACCCTTCGGGCAGGGCGGTAAAAGACATACATAATAAGTGATATAATTTAATGCTACTTAACACTAAAAAGACAAAACAAGGAAATATGGCGTATTATTTACACCTGACTAAAGTGTAATACAATGTTTACCTTTTGCAAACACATTATTTTTTAATGTAATTTGTTAAAATTAATGTAATTTGGCATAAAAGTGATATTGCCTCTTGACAAGTGTGTAGATTTAGTTTACTTTTACTTCAAATTTTTAACCCATGATTATATTCACTATCGCCTTGATGATTCTCATCATGTTTGGGGACAAAATCCTCAAAGAGGCTTAAAAAAAGCTAAAGTGGCTGATTTCTCCCCCAGAAGTCAGCCATTTTACATTAAAAGCAGTGAATATTCCCATTATTAGTTCTTGATTTCGAAATGAGTCTTCACTTTCATACCTTTACCACATATTAATAAGTTATGTATGATCGTTAACAAAATGCATTTAATATTTTTATGTGTTTTAGTGATATGTGCCTCTTGTAAAAAGCAATTAGTAGAAAATAACACAAGTGGACTACAAAAATTATATCCATTTGAAGATCATTTTCTTCAAAAACAATTTCCTGAAAATGGATTTGCGGTAAGTGCATATTTCAGAGCATTGCAAAGTGCAAGAACTTTCTCAAAAAATGTTTCCAACAGATCTAATGGCAAGTGGTTAGTGCAAGGTCCCGGTAATATAGGTGCTCGCGCTAATACAATTGCAGTTGATCCAAAAGATCTATCAGTAATGTTTATTGGATTTTCTGATGGTGGTCTTTTCAGAACTCGAAATAGTGGAAAAGATTGGGAGCCGGTTTTTGATAACCAACTTTCACTTTCAATCGGTGATGTTGTTATTGATCCATTCGATTCAAAAACTATTTATGTAGGCACCGGAGATCCAAATGTTTCAGGATTTCCATTTGTTGGTAATGGGGTCTTCAAGTCTACCGATGGGGGAAATACCTGGTTTCCCATAGGATTAGAGCAAACTCGAATTATCTCGCAATTGCGTATTTCAACGCAAAACAGAAATATAATTTACGCTGGTGCGATGGGAATCCCGTTTGAAAAAAACAAACACAGGGGATTATATAAAAGCACCGACGCAGGCTCTTCGTGGACGCAAATTCTTTTCATAAATGATTCTACAGGCGTAAGCGATGTAGTCATCCACCCACAAAATGACAGGATAGTATACGCTACCGGGTGGAACAGAATAAGAAATAACAAAGTATCAGTGGTTTCTGGGCCCGATGCTAAAATTTTTAAAAGTATGGATGGAGGCACAACATGGAAAATAATTAAAAACGGCCTTCCTCAGGATGAATCCAGTCGAATAGGAATTGATATTTGTATTTCTAACCCCAATGTCTTGTATGCGTGTTATACTCATCCTACTTCATTCAATCTCAAAGGTATCTATAAATCTGTGGATGGGGGTGAATCATGGGCATTGCAACCGTTAGGGGAAGACATAGGGCTACCGCTAACAGTGTATGGCGGTTTTGGTTGGTATTTTGGGAAGATACGAGTGAATCCATTAAATCCTGACGATGTATTCTTATTAGGCGTGGATCTCCATAGGAGTATAAATGGGGGAAGAACCTGGACTTCAGCATCGCCAACGTGGTCCACTTATGAAGTACATGCAGATAAACATGATCTGATATTTTCAGGAAATAAAATTTATCTGACAACAGACGGAGGAGCATATGCTTCAGAAACTGACAATATTAAATGGGTTGATATAGAAAACATACCTGCTACCCAATTTTACAGAGTAGCGTATAATCCTAATAAGAATGAAATATATTATGGCGGTGCACAGGACAATGGAACGTCTGGGGGAAACTTTTCTTACATAAATAATTGGCCCAGGATATTTGGTGGGGATGGGTTTCAACCTTTATTTCATCCTACAAATCCATCCATATTTTATGTCGAGACTCAAAATGGTGGCGTTTCAGTCACTGTAAACGGTGGCTCGAGTTTCAAAGGCGCATCGACTGGCATACTAAGTGCTGACCCAAGAAACTGGGACATGCCTATTATCATGAGTCATCATAATCCTGATGTGCTGTACACGGGGAGTAATAAAATATACGTCAATGAATCAGGAACCAATGTAAAATGGACACTCATAAGTCCTGATCTTACAAATCCTAGTTCGGATTTCCTGCGTCACAATATTAGCACTATACACGAATCACCACTTAATCCTGATTTTCTGTCAGCGGGTACTTCTGATGGACTTCTTTGGGTATCAAAGGATAAAGGGAAAAACTGGCAAAATGTTTCCGTAGGATTGCCTGTAAAATATGTTTCAAGTGTGATTTTTTCTCCGAACGAAGAAAACACAATGTATGTATCTTATACTGGTTATAAGGATAATAATAACTCCCCTTTTATATACAGATCTCAAAATATGGGCCAAAATTGGGAAGCAATACAAGGAAATTTACCGATGGTAGCTATCAATAATATTCTTATTTTGCCTGAAAAAATATTGGATCTTCACATTGCAGTAGCTACTGATGCCGGCGTTTATATTTCTGATAATCGGGGAGCAATGTGGAAACGATTGGGCGACAATATGCCAATAGTAACAGTTTATGATATAGAATACAATGTTAAAAAAAATCAGATCATTGCCGGGACTTTCGGAAGGAGTATCCAATCTTTTGATTTGAAACAGATTGGAATTTCTGGTTTGGTAAAAACAAATAACTTAAATTCTGCCGATTTTGTGACATTCGTAAATTCTATCATTACTCCTGATAATCAAATTTTAACAGTAATTCTGAACATGGATCAGGATTTGAATTATTATATTACGAGTACAAATGGCTCTGAAACTAACCGCGGAACACTCGATCCTGGTGAAAATGATATTAATGTCGAAACACTGAAACCAGGGATTTATTTCTTTAATATCATATCGAAAACCGGCAAACAAGTTAGTAAAGCGAAAAAGTTTATCGTAATTTAATGGCTCTGATGAAAATCCCACCAAATCAAAAAGAAACCAATAACCTTCATACTACTATTAGAAATACAATGTTGTAATGTTTAGTCCCAATCGCTATACCCTTCAATATTAAGAGGCGGAAGGCGTACAGGTTTTAAGTTCTCGAAATGCAATATACATTATCTAATTTTACCCTTTCTTACTTGCCAAAAGATACAATACAGCCATCCTGATTGCGACACCATTTTCAACCTGATCAAGTATAATTGAATGGGATGAATCAGCCACATCACTGGTAAGTTCAACACCTCTATTAATGGGACCTGGATGCATAATTATTATTTCCTTGTTTAGCCCATCTAGCATTGCTTTATTGATTCCATAATACATGGCATATTCACGGAGGGATGGAATGTACTTTATTTCTTGTCTTTCAATTTGAATACGAAGTACATTTGCCACATCACACCAATCAAGAGCTTTTTTAATATCATATTCGATTCCGACTCCCAACGATTCAATATATCTAGGTATCAGCGTAGGCGGACCACAAACTTTAACATTGGCCCCTAACTTTTTTAGGCAAAAGATATTACTCAATGCTACCCTGCTGTGGAAAACATCACCAACAATCACTATATTCTTCCCTTCAACCGTACCCAGTTTTTCTTCAATTGAATAGGCATCAAGCAAAGCCTGAGTAGGATGTTCATGTGTACCGTCACCTGCATTAATTATGTTTGCATCAATATGTTTAGCCAAGAAATGATGTGCCCCTGGTGCAGGATG
>JAYTNJ010000254.1:0-2315 GCA_043748345.1 Saprospiraceae bacterium | reverse complement strand
TTTGGGTGTTAGGTGTTGGTCTTTAGGTTTTGGGTATTGGTCTTTAGGTTTTGGGTGTTAGGTGTTGGTCTTTAGGTTTTGGGTATTAGTCTTTAGCTTATTAAAATAATTGGGTATTTACCCGACAAGCCGATAACCGAACTCGCTAATCATTATTTTCCAAGCGATGATGTAATATATATCGGGTGTAAAACGGGAAACATTAATTTCATATCGGCAGAAAATTTATATATAATCATGATCTTAAACAAATGACAGAAGATCATATTTCGTCCCCAAAGGGACGGGAGGTTGCTGTATTTTTTTTGTCTACCCAAATTATGTACCTAAAGGCACATTTATCAACCATCAACCATCAACCATCAACCATCAACCCATCAACCCATCAACCCATCAACCCATCAACCATCAACTATCAAAATGCGCAATTTTTTATTTTTTGGGATTATTTGTGTTTTAAGTCAGACTTTCTGCAGCAGGCGAATGATGAACACAGCGCAAGTACCTGACGGGCAGCTGCAGTTTGACAGCATATATGTCGTCACCATCCATGAGTCTGATATAGGAAAAGCGTGTGAACCTACTATATCTATACATCCTGATGATACGGACAAAATCGTGGCGGGATCCGTACTCAATAATGTATACAAATCAACTGACGCCGGCAAAACCTGGACTATAGATAAGCTGGTATCAAAATATGGTGTCTACGGCGATCCGGTGATTCGTCATACGATGGATGGAGGTGTTTTATATGCGCATCTTTCCAATCCTTCAGGTAAAGCATACTCGAGTCAGGAGTTTCTCGACAGAATCGTGGTGCAAAAATCCACAGATGACGGACTTACCTGGAGTGAGGGTAGTTTTCCCCTGGCAAACAAGAACAAAGATCACGATAAACATTGGCTAGCCGTAGATCCGACATCTGGGGTGATACTTATGTCATGGACTGAATTTGATAAGTACGGCAGTAAAGATAAAGAGTGTCACTCTCGAATTTTGTTTTCTGTATCGTCGGATCACGGAGTCAGCTGGTCTGATGCTATATCTATCAGTGAGACTGAAGGAGATTGTCTTGATGATGATAACACTACAGAAGGAGCATTTCCGGCTATCGGCATTGATGGAACGTATTATGTGGTTTGGGGGTATAACAACAGACTTTTTTTTGACAAATCAAAGGATAAAGGCAGAACATGGCTTATTAATGATAAAATAGTTGCAGATCAGCCTGGTGGTTGGGCGATAAATATACCGGGTATTGGCCGATGTAATGGGATGCCGGTGATCAAATGTGACCATTCTCAAAGTAAGAATCGGGGTAATTTGTATATCTCCTGGGCTGATCAGCGCAGTGGTGAAGGTGATACGGATATATGGCTGATATCTTCTGCTGATCAGGGTAAAAGTTGGAAAAAACCGGTACGAGTCAATAATGATGCACCGGGCAGGCACCAGTTTTTTGCTGCTATGGATGTGGATCAGACGACAGGATATATTTATTTTGTTTTTTATGATCGGCGCCACCATGCTGACAATCATACGGATGTTTATATAGCGTACTCCACAGATGGTGGGAAGACATTTGAAAATAAAAAAATTTCTGAAAAGCCGTTTTTACATGAACCTTATGTCTTTTTTGGAGATTATAATGACATAAGTGCACACAACGGAAGGATACGACCTATATGGACAAGACAGGATAAGTCAAAGTTAAGTGTGCAAACCGCAATTATTGACGTAAAAAAAAGTGGTAAAAGATAAAAATGCAAATTCACCTAAAGCATGAAAAATAGAGGACTTATTTTTTTTATTTTAGTATTTGAATGTCTGACTCTGAATATTTATGCACAGAGACTGCTGCAGCTGGAAGTACCACGTCAGATAGAGGCGGTAAAATTTGGTGAAGGTGATAAAATTACATTTAAATCAAAAGACAGACCTGGCGAATGGCAGATACGGGTCATAGAGACCATCATCCCGGGAGATGACCTGATTGTTTTTGAAGATGGTATGGTTAAACTCAGCGAAATCACACATTTCAGAATTTACAATGGTACCGCAAAAGCTTTTGGGCAGATGCTCACGGGATTTGGAGGGGCCTGGTTTCTTTTTGGAGGGGTGGCACAACTGGCAGGAAAGTATAAATTTTCGTGGGGTACATTTGCTATTGGTGCCGTTGCGGTGGGTGTAGGGTGGTTGCTCAATAAAATTATATCAAGAAGGACATTCCGCATAGGCAAAAACGGTAATCTTAGGATTATTGACATTAGCTTTCCGGGCATGACTTCGGGACAGATGCTGAGGGAAAAGAT
>JAYTNJ010000253.1:0-4187 GCA_043748345.1 Saprospiraceae bacterium | reverse complement strand
TGTTTGATTTGCGAATTTGGTTAAGCTTCCAAATTTCCTTGAAAAACTTATCAATTTAATCATTCTGGTTTGTATGCAGACCGCTTATGGGGATTTCATGTGTTTATTTTATTTGTTTTTTAATGGTCACATGGAATTCGCATGAAAAATAATCATCACAGTTTGTGTGCTTAATGCTCATGCTCATTTCATCGGTGTTAAATATTTACTATTTTAAGGTTCCATCAAAACAAACGTCGCATTATCTTACTCTCAATTCATTTGCATATTTTGGTATTTTAAGCTTAAATAATTATTTCATTACCGATTTTATATACTTCGACCTGTCAGGCATACACTTAAGAATGATAAAGTTTGAAGCCATTTATTTCGAAGTATATTTACATAAATTTCCCATATGTCAGATGAAATTACCGCAAATTAGCTTCCCGGATTGCCACGAGTGTATAACAAATTGTACAATTTTCACATTAATCTAATGTTAAATAGAAAACCACTTTGAGTATGCAATACAAGTTTGATATTTTATATTTCTTCCTTAGTTTTGCTTTGTCGCTCAAGCCGCGACCGGCTTTTACTTTTTTTTATTGACAAAAAAAGTAAACAAAAAAGTCTAGTTCCGCTAAATCGCTCCGCGTACCGGAACGGCCACGCTTTTTGGCATTTTATCTTTTTATTTGAGATTTGTAATATTTTGTTAAGATCTATACCTTTTTTATTGATAGTGCAATTTATTAAACACATTAATTGCCACCGGATTCAAAGTATTAAAAATCATAAATTCTTAACCTAGGGACTGCTTTGTAAAACTTTATAAATCCAAAACCAAACCCTAAACTGCTGAAGATAAAAATCAATCTATGCGTATTCATAAGCATCTTAGAGATCAATAATTTGTCATAAAAGTCGGCCTTACGCCTCAACAAACGTTATAATGTTAAGCCGGAACATTTATTTACAAATAACTCAATTAAAATGAAAAAGAATCAAATGTGTTTTATTGTATTGCTTTCAATCTATCAGTTAGCTTATACAAATATCAATGCTCAACCTTTTAACAGCAATTTGGCTACTATGCTTCAGGATACTTTAAACTTTTATTTTTCAGGAATAAATAATATTAAAGGTATGACAGCAAGCGTGTATTTGCCGGGTCAGGGTATGTGGCAAGGCAAGGCTGGAGTATCTTTTACCGGGCAACCCATCACACAGGATATGGAGTTTGGTGTCGCCAGCAATACTAAATTATTTGTGGCTACTATGATGCTGAAACTGGTTGAAAATAATATTATCAGGTTAAATGATTCTCTGCACAGATGGTTGCCTGCTTACCCGAATGTTAACCCTAATATTACCATCAAACAACTTTTGAGCCATAAGAGCGGCATTTCTGATCCTATATTTCTGTCGCCCTGGATGGATACTATTATGGCTAATCCCACACGAGTATTTACACCCACAGAAGTTTTGAGCTGGTTGGGGGCTCCTTATTTTCCGAAAGGTATAAGTTGGGGTTACTCCAATGTTAATTATATTTTGGCAGCAATGATAGCAAAAAATGCAACGGGCTATTCTATTTCCAAATTGATCAGGGATAGTATTTTTACACCCTTAAATTTAGACAGCACCTTCTATGATTATGAAGAACCTATAGTGGGTACATTAGCGCATCGCTGGTGGAATGGTGGTGCCGGTTCTGCTGTTACAGATTATCATAATGTAAGTCGGGTGGGATTAAATACAGCAGGCGGGCCTGCAGGTGCTCTTTTTTCCAATTCATCAGAGATGGCACAATGGTACAATGCTTTGTTTAGCGGGCAGATACTAAAACCTGCTTCCATGGCAGAATTAAAAAATTTTGTACCGACCACTTCTCCTGTCCAACAATATAGTTTAGGGTTATTTAGAGAAACGACTCAAGGTTTGACTTATTGGGGGCATGGTGGTGATACCTGGGGCTACAAAAGTAAGATGATATATGATTCCTGTATGGGGACAGTAGTGTGCGCGCTATCCAATTCCTTTCCTGATGGCTTGACTGCCATTCCTTTTCTGATGTACCGGGCCATTAAAAATCACGTACCGGGGTGTGCAGGTACAATAGCAGGTTTAACAACAGTCGTACAGGGACAAACCAATGTAATATACACTACAACTCCTATTGCAAATGTGAATACCTATTTTTGGACATTGCCAAATGGCGTCACTGGCACGAGCAGTACCAACAGCATTGTAGTTAGTTTCGGAGTTGCGGCCATTTCAGGCAATATTACTGTCAGAGGAAATAATAATTTTGGCGTAGGAAATGTGTCTTCATTGCCCATAACCATACATCCATTTAAACCAATACAACTCCAGGGAATACAGGAATAAATGTAGCATTACCGCAACGCAATCTGCATATCAAAGATGTCATGAGACTGGAACCACGCAATCAGGCGCCTGACAATCCCGGTGAAGGAGATATATATTATGATAGTATTCTCAAAAAATTGAGGGTTTTTGATGGTACTACATGGCAAAACTGCTGGTAATTTAGCGGTGATTCATTACTCGGATTGTCGAAGTAACGCAGAGCGTCATAAATTTGCAGCTTCGATACGATAACCTATTTTATAGGTAGCGACACGCTGCTGCAATTGAATAAGCTAAAAGTGGGGTACGACACACTTCCTTAATTAAAAAGCTATATCTTTGTAATATAAATTACATCTAATGCCAGAGATAAGTAGATTTTTAGGGATCATCATTAGGATGTTTTATAACGAACATAATCCGCCACACTTTCATGCATATTATAATGATTATCAAGCTGAGATAGATATTTACACTCTTGAAATTATTGCAGGTGAGTTGCCAAAGAGAATTCGAAATTTAGTGCTCGAGTGGGCAATAGATCATAAAGATGAACTCATGGAAGATTGGGAGTTGATGCGAAATGATGAGGAACCGAATAAAATTGATCCTTTAGTTTAAAAAAATATATTAAACACCATGAAATCGACATAAAAAATAATCAGGTTTATTTTACCTGCCCGACTAACGTGTTCAAGCGGGTACAAACCACAATGATTATTTTTTATTCGCCACGGCGAATTCCATCTGGCCTTTAAAAATAAAAATAAACAAATGAAAATTAAGAATATTGTTGAAGCCATACCTCTTGAAGATTATCATATTGTACTCAAATTCAATGATGGTATCGAAAAAAAAATAGACCTAAGGCCATTTATAAAAAATGGAGTATCTTCAAAATTGAAGGATTTTAATTATTTTAAAAAAGTGCAAGTAGTTGACGGTTTTATTACTTGGGACAATGGATTTGATTTTTGCCCAAATTTTCTGTATCAATATACACCATAATAATTTAGCAAAAAGGCAAAAAGTGTACAACAAATAATAGCTAAATTCTCATAGCTTCAATATAATCAACTCCACAAAACCTAAAGTTAAATAAGGTAAAGACGAATTATAAATTCTTAAAATTCGGGATTACAGTTTCAAATTTATGACGTGATTTTCGTTACTGCGGCCATCGGAGTTGTTTTTAGTTTTTATACCATAATGTTTGACTTTTTTATTTTGATATTTGGCACATGAATGTAAGATTACTTGTTATCTTGCCTTAAAATTACTATTTCAGCAAAATAAATTTCATTAATGTCACAATCCCGCCAACTCGCCGCCATCATGTTTACCGACATCGTAGGGTTTACTGCTTTGATGGGCAGTGATGAAAAGAAAACTTTTGAGATACTGGAGAAAAACAGGCAAATCCATAAACCCATCATCAGCACCTACAATGGCCGATGGATCAAAGAGCTCGGTGATGGAGTCATGGCCAGTTTTGGCAATGTGTCAGATGCAGTCAATGCAGCCATCAAAATTCAGAAAGCCTGTAATGCAGCCAATGAATACCAGCTTTGTATAGGCATACACCTGGCAGAAGTCGTCTTTGAAAATGATGATGTGTTTGGAGACGGGGTCAACATCGCAGCCCGTATTCAGTCTGCTGCAGCTCCCGGTTGTATTTTTGTTTCTGAAACGGTCAATCATAATATTTCCAATAAAAAGGACATTAAAACCCAATTTGTAAAAGAAGAGATTTTAAAGAATGTAAGTCTGCCGGTGCGAATGTACCAGGTGCTGTTTGAAGGAAGTGAAGTAATAGTGCCAGATCCTTCAGC
>JAYTNJ010000252.1:0-2818 GCA_043748345.1 Saprospiraceae bacterium | reverse complement strand
GTTTTCTCAGCAAAATTTAAAGTGTCAAAATAAACTGAACCATTTTTTACATAACCATAACCATGATCCAGAATTTCCTGAACCATTTCTATCTGCTCGATGATGTGGCCTGTAGCCCGTGGCTCTATCCCCGGAGGCAAGGTGTTGAATATCTGCATCATATCATGAAAACCGTTAGAATATTTTTGAGCGACTTCCATAGGCTCAAGGTCATCAAGTCTGGATCCCTTGGACATTCTATCCTCTCCGTCATCCAGAAGATGGCCCACATCAGTGATATTGCGTACATACCGCACTTTATAGCCAAGAAAAATAAGGTATCTGTATATCATGTCAAAACTCATAAAAGTACGGCAATTACCTAAATGAACATCGCTATAAACAGTAGGTCCGCACACATACATACCCACATATCCGTCTGCAATAGGTGTAAAAGTTTCTTTCTGCCTGGTCAGACTATTGTAAACGGTCAGATTTTGATTCATGTATTTAAAAAATTTTCCAGAATGCGAAAATAAAATATTCCTAAAATAAATTAGTTTTCTATAAAATAAAGTGGGGCAAAGATATTATTAATAAATGATATGTATTGTTAATTTGTTGTGAAAACCCTTGCTAAAATCATAGCTTTCGTATATTTTAAAATTGTCAAACTCACAATGAAAAAAACAAGAGATCTTCAAAACGTATACATACTCATTAATAGTTTTTATATTTGTGGTCTTAATTTTTTAAATTCAAAAAAATGGCACACGGACTTTTAAATGGTAAAAAAGGTATAATTTTTGGCGCTCTGGATAGTAAATCAATCGCTTGGAAGGTTGCTGAAAGATGTGCAGAAGAAGGTGCAATGATAGTTTTGACGAATGCTCCTGTAGCCATGCGAATGGGGGAAATAAATAATTTGGCCGCAAAATTGAATTGCCAAATCATTCCTGCTGATGCTACCAGTATCGAAGATCTGGAAAATCTTATCACAAAGTCTATGGAAATATTAGGAGGAAAATTAGACTTTATACTTCATTCTATTGGTATGTCTGTCAATGTCAGAAAGAAAAAAGACTATACAGACCTAAACTATGAGTGGATGAAAACAACATTTGATATTTCGGCCATTTCTTTTCATAAAGTCATGCAAACAGCCATGAAAAAAGATGCTATGAATGATTGGGGATCAATATTAGCTCTTACTTATATTGCAGCTCAAAGAACCTTTCCCGATTATAGCGAAATGGCTGAATCAAAAGCACTTCTTGAGAGTATTGCCAGAAGTTTCGGTTATCACTGGGCTAAAAAAAGTAAAGTCCGTGTGAATACTATCTCTCAGTCCCCTACTGTAACCACGGCTGGTTCTGGTGTAAAAGGATTTGGTGATTTCTTCGGTTATGCTGAAAAAATGTCCCCGCTTGGAAATGCCAGTGCCGATGCTTGCGCAGATTATTGCGTTACAATGTTTTCAGATATGACGAGGATGGTTACTATGCAAAATCTTTTTCACGACGGAGGGTTCAGCAGTATGGGTATGGCACCTGAATTACTTGAAGATTAAAAACAGGACTTAAACCTTATTACTCGCTTAACGAAATAATCTGCTCACAAAGATTCAAGTCAAATTGATCATTGGAAGCAATTATAATTATTCTTTTGGATTTGTATGTATAAAGCAAATTTACAAACCAATCTTTAGCATTTTTGTCCAGAAAAGATGTTGGTTCGTCCATCAGTAAAACCGGTGTATCGGACATTAAAGCCAGAGATAATTGAATTTTTTGTTTCATGCCGGAAGAAAAATGTTGAAGCATTTTTTCCCCTTGCCCTTTTAGGTTAATTATTTCAAGATATCCTTCAAATGACATTTGTGTACTGAATGGTTTAAATTTCTGATGAAATACAAACATCTCTTCCAATGAATATTCATTAATCATATCAGTGTAAGGCCCAACCAAAGAAATAAATTTATAAATTTCTTCTGGCTTGATTTTTTTATTTTCATTCTGATACTCCACGATTCCTGAAGAAGGCGTAAGAAAACCGCTCAACATTTTTATCAATGTAGACTTCCCACTACCGTTATTTCCGGCAATTCCATATATTGTATTAGCATCGAAAGTATGGCAAAAATTCTTAACTATCCATTGATAACCATACCGTTTGGAAAGTCCTATGGCTGAAATAGTTGTCATTATTGTTTGAAACCTCTCATGAGTCCTCGGTCTGCCTGAGCCAAAAACTGAAGAATATAATCTTTTTCCGGTGTTTCTGGAACAGTTGCTTCTATAATTTCAAAAGCTTTTTTTACATTATGTCCTTTCACAAAAAGTAATCGGTAGATATCCTGAATATGATTTACTTGCTCAATGGTATATCCCCTTCTTTTTAGGCCTATGGAATTGACTCCTACATAACTTAAGGGCTCCCTAGCTGCTTTTACATACGGTGGTACATCTTTTCTTACCAGAGAACCTCCACCGATCATAGCATGATCACCAATCTTTACAAACTGGTGCACAGCACTCATTCCGCCTATAATCACATGATTTCCTATCTCAATATGACCTGCAAGATTTACATTATTTGCCAAAATACAATGGTGCCCTATAAAACAGTCATGTGCCACATGTACATAAGCCATCAATAAGGTTCCCTGACCTATTCGGGTAGTCATACTTGCCTCTGTGCCCCTATTCAGCGTACAACACTCCCTGACAGTAACATTATCTTCTATCACCAGCGTAGAATTTTCGCCTCTGTATTTTAAATCCTGAGGAATAGCGCCAACTACAGCTCCCGGAAAAATTTTGCAATTCTTTCCTACAAA
>JAYTNJ010000251.1:0-5439 GCA_043748345.1 Saprospiraceae bacterium | reverse complement strand
AAAGAAGCAACAGATAGATTAAAAATTCTGAATGTCCAGTTATTAATACCGAATAACTTCCATAATAAAAAAATAATATAATTTAGTATTGGGAATTCTTGCGCTAATATCCCTTCCCTGCTATCACAAATCACTGTCTTTGGTTCTAAAAAATTTGAATCCACTTCAAGATAACTCTTTGCTACCCCAAGTGTTATGCATTGTCTCCACGCATGTTCATCCAAAGGTGGTAAGTCTATAGTCTCCAGCCGAATTAGAAAAAAAACAAATAGCCAGAATCTGATGTCTTTTACACTGGTCTTTATAATATGCAGAAATTCTGTTCCTTTAGTTAAAGCTTTCGTAAACGTCATTTTATTCAAATTCCTTAAAATTATTTTAGTACCGATAACTTATGGTTCTTATTACTAGTATGAAGTTGGAAAAATAAATGTTTTTCTTAGAAATACTTAAAGCTTTGCGGAAATGTTAGTAAGAAATCTAAAATTACCATGTATTTCAAATCCTACTTAAGGGTATTTTATAATTTATCAAAAGCAATTTATTTCCGGCATTTACACCATACAACTATTAATCTTCAAGATATTCCATAATTTTTTTTGCATTGACTGTACCGATAAGTTTTTCTATTTCTTTTTGATCTGTTTCTTTTAGCCTGGCAACAGAACCAAATTTTATCAATAACTTTTCAGCTGTAACTTTACCTATCCCTGGTATATTGGTCAGCTGAGTGCCTAAAAAGTTTTTTGATCTTTGGTCTCTGTGGAAAGATATTGCAAATCTGTGTGCCTCATTTCTCGCTTGTTGTATAAGCTTAAGTGATTCTGATTTCTTATTGATATATAAGGGTAGAGAGTCTCCGGGAAAAAATATCTCTTCCAGTTTTTTTGCTATGCCTATTACTGTTACTTTTTCAAACATACCTAATTTTTCTAAGCTTGTTACTGCAGAACTTAATTGCCCTTTTCCTCCGTCAATAATGATGAGCTGCGGCAGTGGATTACCTTCTTCTATCTGCCTTTTATATCTTCTATATACTACCTCTTCCATTGAAGCAAAGTCATTTGGCCCCACTACAGTCCTAACTTTAAAATGACGGTAATCTTTATTGCTGGGTTTTGCATTTTTAAATACCACACAACTGGAGACAGGGTTAGTGCCCTGAATATTAGAATTATCAAAACACTCTATATGAAGTGGCAAAATATCCATTTGCAAATCATTTTTCAATGTAGTTAAAATTCGCTCAGCCGAAGATACTTTCTTTTGTTTTGAGACGACATCCCGCCTCTTTTGCATGATGTAGTATTCAATATTTTTTTGAGCAAGTTCCAATAATTTTTTTTTATCGCCTATACGAGGAATTGTAATAGTGAGACTAACATCAGCTAGCTCCACCTCAAAGGGAACAATCACTTCAGGAGCGTTACTGCCAAATCGCTCTCTAATAGAAGGTATTGCAAATGAAAGTAAATCCACGGGATCATCATCTAAGTTCATAACCATTTCCTGAACATCGGTATTAACTAAAGCACCCTCGATGATTTTCAAGTAATTAACATATGCTATCTGATCATCCTTAGATATTGCAAATACATCAACATCCTTTATGGAATTGCTCACAACGGTTGATGTAGACTGATAATCTTCAAAAGCAATCAATTTATCTTTTAATAATTGTGCTTTTTCAAACTCAAGATTTTCAGCATAGTTCTTCATATTATCAATAATAAACCTTTTTACACTCCCTAGGTTTCCTTTTAGTATATTTCTTACCTGATCGATTTTATTGGCATAATCATCTTCTGATTCTAATCCTTCACAAGGACCAAGACAGTTTTTAATGTGAAACTCAAGACAAACTTTAAATTTTCCTTTATCAATGGCTTCCTTATTGAGATTTAAACTGCATGTTCGCAATTGAAACAACTTTTTAATAATTTCCAGAAGGATATTAGCCCTATATTTAGAAGTATAAGGTCCAAAATAAATAGATCCATCTTTTATCATTTTACGAGTAAAAAAAACCCTTGAGAAAGCCTCATTTTTAATACAGATATAAGTATAGGATTTGCCATCCTTGAGCATTACATTATATCTTGGCTGAAATTTTTTTATCAGAGAATTCTCAAGTAACAGTGCATCGTGCTCCGTCTCAACCACAGTATATTCGATATTTGATGCATTTCTTGTCAGTAATACAGTTTTATATTGCGCATGTTTTTTATCTCCAAAATAGGAACCAAGTCTATTTTTCAGACTTTTTGCTTTGCCTACATAAAGAATAATCCCTTCTTCATCTAAAAAACGATAAACTCCCGGTTGGTGAGGAATATTGTCAGCAATGGATTTGAATTCTTCAGTTTTCATTTTGGATTCCTTAGTAATAAATTACTGAGATACTAAAAATTTGGTGTGTCTTATTTTATCATTCAATGCATTGACAATAAAATCATTATGCCCCCCATTTACAATCCACATTTCTATATTGTACCGAAGACAAATTTCTGCCGCATGTAATTTTGTTGTCATTCCACCAGTACCATGTATAGATTCTTTTTCGTGAGCAAAATGCTTTATTTCTTCCAGACTCGTCACTCTATTGATGAAACGAGCTTGAGGATTTATATGAGGATTGTCATCATACAAGCCATCAATATCTGAAGCTAAAATAAGAATATCGGCATCAATAATACCTGCTACTAACGCCGATAATTTATCATTGTCACCCAGTAAAATCTCTTCATTAGCTACTGTATCGTTCTCATTTATTATGGGTATATAATTATGCTCAAGTAACTTTGAAATAGTGTGTTTGGTATTTTCCCGGGCAATTCTGTTATCAAAATCCATATAAGTCAAGAGACACTGGGCTACATGAAGACCAAAACTCTCAAATATATCATCATATAGTCTCATAAGTTTTGGCTGACCAATTGCTGCCATTGCTTGTTTTGAATCCGGGTATTGGGTATGTCCACTCAAATCTACATACTGTCTAGCTACAGCGATAGCTCCTGAAGACACAATCACAACATCATAATTACCCTGGAGATGAACAATCTGTCTGGCTAAATCTTCTATTTTAGCGTGTGAAATCCGGTTACTACCTGAAGTAAGTGTAGATGTACCCATTTTTACGACAATCTTTTTCTTCATTGCCTTCATTTTTATTTAATTTCTCGTATGTCCTTTGCCATAGATCATCCATTTGTTGGTTACAAGTTGGTCCATCCCTATTGGGCCACGAAAATGAAGTTTCTGGGTACTAATAGCCATTTCCCCTCCAAAACCTACCTGACCTCCATCAGTAAAGCGGGTGGATGCATTATGATAAACAGCAGCGCAATCAGTTTCTGTCATAAACTTTTTTGCAGATTCCAGGTCTTCACAAATGATGCTTGCTGAATGTCCACCTGAGAATGCATTAATTTTTTGAATAGCCTGATCGGTGTTGTTAACAATTAAAAACATAATTTTGGGCGCCAGGAACTCTTCATACAAAACTTCTTCCCCCTTCACTTGGTCTATATTATCATTTAGCATTGAAATATCCCGATCACCTAAAATCTGTATCCCCATAACTTTAAGTCTGTCAGTAAGGTTTGTTAGAAATACATTATCTTTTAACAGCTTTTTATCAATAAGGACTTTATCAGTGGCATTACATACAGAAATCCTATGTTTTCCATCGGCTATTATATTTATAGCCATTTCTTGGTCTGCTGTACTGTGTATATACACAAAATTGTTCCCCCTTCCGCTTATAATTACAGGCGCTGAAGCATGGCGAACCACAAAATCAATCAACTTCTCTCCGCCTCTAGGTATAATAAGATCTATACCTGTACGATCAGCAGAAATGAAATCCTGAATTTCTTGTCTTGAGAAATCAAGATATGTGACTTCATCTCCAGTAAATCCATTTTCAACTAAAGCTTGTTGCCATAGTTGTATTAAAAAAAGATTAGTATTTCGGGCTTCCTTTCCGCCTTTTAACATTATCCTGTTTCCGGATTTAAATGCCATTGCTGCCGCTTCGACTGTGACATCGGGCCTGGACTCATAAATGATTAAAATTGTACCAAACGGAACAGTTACATTTTCAAAAAGTAAGTCATTTTCGTTTCTATATTGATACAATATCAACCCGTCTGGGTTGGGTTTTAAAGCTGTGGAACGAAGTGAAGTGACCATTTCACTGATCTTTTTAGCATCTACTCTCAGGCGGTCGGTTAATGAGATATCTTCACATTCTGATTGAATCATATCTCTTTCATTGGCGTCCAAAATCTCAAGACTTTTGCTATCTATCAATGTAGCAAGACTGTCTAAAACGCTGGATCTGTCTCCCCTTATCATAAATAATATAGATAAATTTATCAAAACAAAATTACGACAATAATACAATATTGTGTGTCTTGCAGAATATTATTTTATACAGCTAGCTTAATATAAATAAAAACAGGTCTGCAAAATAAATTATTTACAGACCTGCTTTTATTATTCTAAATTCGAAGTTTTAACACTCAAATTATTTTGAGTTCAGAGCTTCCAGTTTTTCTTTATACAATGCTGATTTTTCCAATTCACCCTCTCTGGCATAGATTTCCTTAAGTGCTATCATTGTATTCTGATCTTTTGGATCTGCCTGTTCTGCTTTAAGGAAGTAAGGAAGGGCTTGTTTAAAGATGTCATCCATTTCAGCTTTAATAGCATTGTATTTTTTAGTACCTGCTGACGAATAATCATTACTGAATTCTTTAAGTTTTTCTGTCATGCTGGCTGCTTTATTATAATACAAAGCTCCCTGGCTATACACTGCCTCAAAATTTTTAGGATCTTTGGCCAATACCTGCTCAAAATAGCTAAATGCAAGATTGAAATACTCTTCAGCCTTTTCGATATTATTGGCAGCCCTTTCATTTATGTTCATTTTATCATAAACGTTACCCAACGTGTTATAAACGGAAACGTTATCAGGTTCTTTAGCAATTGCTGCTTTTAACTTATCCGTAAGCACTTCAAGTTTATCGACCTTCAGATAATAATTTATTTCGGCAAAGAGCAAAGAATTATCGTCAGGATTTGCTGCTTTACCAGCTTCCATAATTTTCATCGCTTTATCAATATCTTTTTCAGAATTGACAGTAAATAATGCTTCATATACAATAGGCTGTGCTTTGCCGGCATTATACAACTCTTCAAACAAAGGTATAGCTGCATCTTTATTAACTCCATAATATGCTGAAACTCCAGTGTAATAGATTTGGTCATTTTTAACTAAAGGATCATCAATTCTGCTTGCCATTTTATTTGACTTCAATATATTATGTGCTTTCAGAGTAGCGGCATAATTTGCATAGGCATTGTCATAATCTGCTAATTGCAAAAATGTTATGGCGATATTGTTTGTAAGGTCTTCATTAAATCTCACTC
>JAYTNJ010000250.1:0-27773 GCA_043748345.1 Saprospiraceae bacterium | reverse complement strand
GTCCATGATAAACCACATGGCTTCTATGGCATGGCCCGGATTAAGCAGTCGCCCTTCAAAAGAATCTGAAAAATGTCCTTCCGGAGTGACATTCTCAAGAATTTGTCCTGAATTTTTATCATAAAAGACCTCCATCACTTCATGTTCACATGCATCGGTAAGTGAGTCCACCAATGATTTATCCAGCAGATGTTGTATCTCTAAGGACAGATTGCAAAGTATCATCGGTAAAGCAAAATTTTTCAATGGTCTGGTTCCCGGATATGCTTTGGACCAGTGACTTTTAGGATTGTATTGCCGTGCTAATATTGCGTTGAAAGTATCTGTTGCAATCGTTGCGTATTCATCATTTCCTGTTGCCTTGTATAGTTGTCCGAATGCCTGAGTTGCAAAACAGTCTGAAAAAATATTGTATGGATGAACTAAAGGTTTTCCTTCCTTTGTCAATGAAAAATACCATGATCCATCTTCTGCTCTTCCATATTTTTTCAAAAAGGCTGCACCGTTTTCCGCAAAATCGAGCCATTCCTGTTTCTTTTCTACATTATTGTACAACATTGAAAACATCCATACCTGACGACCCTGAAGCCAAATAAATTTATCAGTGTCAAACACACTACCATCTCTTTCCATACATGTAAAATAGCCTCCGTTAGTTGTATCAGGTGAATTTTTTATCCAAAATGGTATGACATCATTCAGCAAATTGTGTTTATATAGCTGAGCATATTGCGTTGTATCCATTGTTGTGTTTTATGTTGTAATTCAAAAATAAGTCACAAAGAAAATATTTTTAATACATTTGTCCAATTAAATCTATGACAGTTGAAAATTAAATATCTGATAGTCTTAATCCTTTGTGCGTCAACTATCTGTGAAGTGACAGGTCAGGTCAAAACAAGTAATTCTGCCTTTACAAATCTATTTGTAGGTACGGGAGGGCATGGGCACACATATCCTGGTGCCACCGTACCTTTCGGATTGGTACAACTATCACCGGACACTGATGAAACAGGATGGGATTGGTGCAGTGGTTACAATTATCAGGACTCGACGATCATGGGATTCAGCCATACTCATTTATCGGGCACAGGTATTTCTGATCTCGCCGATGTCCTTGTAATGCCGTATCTAGGAAAGATACATCTTAATGCAGGTAAAAAAGACGGAAGTGGTGACGGTTTCAGATCCAAATTTACACATGATGAAGAGATAGCCATTCCAGGGTATTATTCTGTAATGTTAAAAAAATATGAAATCAAAGCCAAGCTCACTGCATCAGAAAACACCGGTTATCATAGATACACTTTCCCCAGGAGTGACTCAGCAAATATTATCATTGATCTTCAACATGGATTGGATAGGTTTCGGTCGTGGCTTACAGAGAGAGTCCTGGACTCAGAGTTGAAAATAATTGACTCGGTGACTATCACTGGCTATAGAACATCTTCAGGATGGGCCAATGTTCAGAAACTATATTTTGAAATGAAGTTTTCCAAACCATTTAAATCTTATGGCATAGCCATTCATGATGTATTCAGAGATGAAAGTAAACTGGGCAGAGGTCGCAACGTCAAAGGAGTAGTAACTTTTGATACGGAGCAGAATGAGCAAATTGAAGTAGTTGTAAAAATATCTCCTGACCCGATCAAAAGCAAATTATCGAGACCCCTCATTACTTTTGATTCATCAAAAAAAACAGCACAGAAAATATGGTCAAAACAACTCAATTTGCTTGAAATTGATGCGCCTGATCATATAAAAACTGTATTGCTGACCGCATGGTACCACACAGCTCTGGCACCAAATAAATTAAGAAGCTCATTGCATAAAACAGTAAATCAGGACTATTATACTGAATATGGCACCTTATCTCAATGGGATGTATATCGGTCAGCATTCGCACTCAATACTCTGTTAAGACCTGAAATTGTAAACGGAACATTGGGAACGATGTTAGGCGCTTATGACACAAATCATTACTTGCCCGTCTGGAAACTATGGGGCGATGAAGTCAATTGTATGATAGGGAGTCCATCTGTTCCAATGGTTTCGGAGTCAATCATAAAGGGGTATGGAATCGAAAATAAAGCCAGATATTATACAGCGGTAAAAAATTCACTTACTATTGACAATCCCGTAGCACCTTGGATGCTATTCGAAAAGTATGGCTATGTCCCCAATGATAAAGGTGAGCTCTTTTCAGTCTCAAAAACTATGGAAATGAGTTATGCGCATGGATGCGCAGCACTTTTGGCCAAAAAACTCTATCCTTCTGATCCAAAAAGGTATGATTATCATTTCACTAGATCCAGATATTATAAAAATCTTTTCGATCCTGATACGGGTTTTTTCCATGGTAAAGATTCATTTGGAAAATTTTCTATGCCTTTTGATCCAACTGTCACTAATGAAAATGAATTTGTAGAGTCGACACCCTGGCAATATCTCTTTCATGTACAACATGATATAGAAGAAATGATTTCCCTTTTTGGCGGCAGAGAGAAGTTTACATTAAAATTAGACGAATTATTTCTGGCCAATAGTGGAAAAATTGACGATCATATTTTGGATATTACTGGTTTGATAGGTCAGTATGCTCATGGTAACGAACCCAGCCACCATGTAGCTTACCTCTACAATTATGCGGGTCAGCCGTGGAAAACTCAGGAACGGATTCATGATATCTGCTCCCGGTTTTATACCAATACTGCTGATGGCATTTGCGGAAATGAAGATTGCGGACAGATGTCTGCGTGGTATATTTTTTCTGCTTTGGGATTTTATCCCGTCCATCCTACATCAGGATTTTATGATTTGGGTGTTCCTTTGGTCAAAGGAGCTGTCTTAAATCTCCCGGAAGGTAAAAAATTTGAAATCAGAACATCAAATTATAATATTAATCATAAATATGTAAAATCGGTGATGTTCAACGGAAAAAAACTAAAAGCTCCGAAAATCTCTCATCAGCAGATTTTAACAGGTGGAATCCTCGAATTTGAATTATCACAAAACATCGAAAGGGAATGTTATAAATAGTTGATTCATTTTCATAATATGTTGATAATCTTAAAAGTAAAGCTTCAGACAATTTACTAAAAAAAATTATTTTTCCATTGAGATACCTTAAAATTAGCCTATATTTGGGTTCGATTATTAATTTCAATTGTAATTCCGAGAACTTTACTTGAAAATATTAATAACATCTTACATTAGGAATCTGATTATGATTTTTATCATTTTCGCATTCAAGGTCTTACCTGCATCGTCGCAGGCCAAAGCTGATTTTGTATTCGACAAAAATGAAGGATGTGGGTCACTTGCAGTCACTTTTACCGACCAGTCTACCAGTTTTTTATCCGGTACCGTCAATGATTGGCTATGGGATATGGGAGGAGCTTTGTCAGTCAGACAAAATCCTGGTATCATCTTTACAAAGGCAGGAGAATATACTATCTGCCTGACAGTAAAAACTACCACGGGAGCTACTGCAAAAACCTGTAAAGAAAAAATAATAAAGGTGTATGAAAACCCGGCAGCCGATTTTACCGCGGATGTAAAATCCGGATGCGTACCGGTCAATGCATCATTTAGTGATAAGTCTGTTAGTAAAAACGGAGGTATAGCATTGTGGATCTGGGATGTAGGTGGATCATCCAATCTGATATCTTCCACGGATGCATCCATAAAAATCAGTACCACTTACTCATCTCCAAGCAACTACTCTGCAACCTTATCTATAACGGATAAAAAGGGATGCAAAAATACAGTGACTAAACCCAATCTGATTGATGTCGTTGCCTTGACCAAACCCAAACTTGATTATACTATTCTAAGTTCATGTGATTTGCCATGGGAGGTCAGGTATGAAAATCTGGATATTGACCCATTGATAATATATACATGGGATTTTGGTAATGGTGAAAAACATTCAGGAGCAAAGCCTCCGGTGGTCAAATATAATGAATCTAAAACATTTTCCGTGAAGCTTTTCATGGAAAAAGGACCTTGTAAAGATACAGTTGTATTTCAAAATGTAATCAACACAAACAAAATTACCGATTTTGAAGTCGAAGCACAAGGCCTATGCACCGAGCAAAATTTAAAACTGAAGGATATCTCCAATTATTATGCCGACAGCCTGAAATGGGATTTTGGCGACGGTACAACATCTGTTGAAAAAAATCCTGAAAAAACATATTCGAAAGAAGGGTGCTATGAGATAAAATTGACGAGATACGCAGGAAATTGTATTCAGGAATCAAAAAAGCCATGTTTAAATATACTGCCCAATCCAAAAATTGCTTATAATGTGGTCAATGGATTTTCCTGCCTGATTCCCGCCAAAATTGAATTAACTGCTTCAGCTGATTTACCAGGTGTTTTTGCTTGGAAATTAACTGGTAAGAGCATTGATACATTGCTTCGGGGAAGTAGTCATAATTACATGATCACTGCTTTCGGTGAGTATAAAGCTGATTTGACTTTTTTAAGTGAAAAAGGTTGTATCGTAATTATTGCCCCACAAAAAATAGATATCAGACCCTTTGAGACTTCTCTTCCTGATAAAGGACCGGACGGCTGTATACCTTATCAGGCCAAATTAAACACGAGTCTGGTAAGTTCTGATCCAATTGTTAAATGGGAATGGAAGGTAGGCAATTCGGCATTATTTACGTCTTCTGACGCTAATCCATTATTTCAGGTTGATCAAACTGGACGATGGGATCTGACTTTAGTTGCTACCAATAGCTACGGATGCAGAGATACCCTGATCAGACCTAATTATATTTGGGGAGGAACACCACCTACTATAGATTTTACAGCCACCCCCCTTACAGGTTGTATTTCTGACAAGAGACAATTTACCTCAACCGGAGGCACTAATGTTGATTTTTGGTCATGGACATATAATGATAATGTTTTTTTCTCCAGTGAGAAAAATCCCGAATACGCTTTCCCGGATCTTGGTAGTTTTGATATTTCATTGACCGCTTCTTTTAATGGGTGTAAAAAAAATCTGAGAAAGGAACAATACCTCACTGTTTTTAAACCCAAATCACAATTTAAAGTAGACTACAGCTGTGATAATCCGACCACTATAGGTATCACCAATCAGTCAGTGGGTGCGGATAGTTTGTATTGGGTTGTAAAACTTTCCGCCACAGCGACTGACACGATTAGAGATTCACTGCTTTCTTCGTACACTTTTCCCGGAAGGGGTATATATTTTTTAAGTCATTATGCCAAAAATTTTGCGTCCGGTTGCGAACATGCCGTAAGTGATTCGATATTTATTGTAGATCTTAAAGCTTCTTATACCCTTGATACTGTCAAAGGATGTGCACCGCTCGAGGTCAAAGTTTCCACACTGATCCAGGATGCTGTTTTGACAATGTTTGAAGGAGGACAATATAGTATTGTAAATCCGACTGATCCGGTTGTTAAAGTTATTTTTAATGAACCTGGTGTTATTTTAGGACCCAAGCTCATTGTTACAGACAGACATGGTTGCGTGGATTCTTTTCAGGCCAATACTCCGGTACAGGTAAGTAGGATCGCTGCAAAGATTGAATCACCTGATGTATTCTGTACACCCGATGCAGGTGTTTTTAAAGATATAAGTTTAAAAGGTAAAGCACCAATATCATACAAAAGATGGTTTTTTACTTCCGGAAACCAATCAAGCGAAGCAGATAGTGCTGTTTTTAATATTCCAGATGCAGGAACTTATTTTATATCTTTACTTCTTAGAGATGAATGGGGATGTGTAGATTCGATAAAAAAGGAAATCAAAGCTTTTCCTTTGATTCCCGCTTTTAGTGCAGACACTTTATCCTGTACACAAAAGGCTGTGCGATTAAAAGTAGATTCAGATCCAACATTTCTCAGCAAATTTGTCTGGTCTTTTGGTGATGGTACAACCAGTGAAGAAAAAAATCCACTTCATGAGTTTAAGACTGAAGGAAAATATAATGTATGTGCTGAATTTTTTGATACGAGAGGTTGCTCCAAAAAAGCATGTAAACCAAATTTCATAACCATAAAAAATCCCAAAGCTGAATTCACGGGTGATCCTGTTTCTGCACCATGCCCTCCATTATTATCAGAATTTAAAAATAAAAGCACGAATGCTTCGTCTTTCACCTGGGATTTTGGTGACAATAGCGGTGTATCATATAATAATAACCCTTCCCATGTATATACCATACCGGGAGAATATTATGTTGCCTTATACGCTGAAATGATTCCGGGGTGTGTGGACACCATTATTAAGCCTGATTTTATTAAGCTTTTAGGACCTAAGGCTACAATGGAAATTTTAATTACAGGCAACTGTACCCCATTGGATATCAACCTGCAGGCAACGTCTGATAAGCAATATGAGTACATCTGGGATTACGGAGATGGCAAAATAGATATAATACCAGGCCTTAAAAGTAGTGATACCACAGACTATACATACATAAGTCCCGGGACGTTTATACCAAAACTTCTTGTATCTGATGATAAGGGCTGTTCCCGAACATTTACACTTGAACCAGTAGAAGTAAATGATATCAAACCTGATTTTGCCGCATCTTCCATACCTCTTTGCGGGCTCCCCTCAGAATTAAAAGTAGAAAACAAAACTCAATCGACTTCCTTAAAAGTAAACTATCAGTGGAAAGCAGAAGGGATAAAAGTCTATGAAAACGCCACTGCAAATCCTGTTTTTAAGTTGGAAGAATATGGTAAATATAATATATCACTAATAGCAAAAGCCCCCAATTGTGTAGATTCAATCCGAAGAGATTCTATCATAGAAGTAGCCGCCCTCCCGATGGTGGATTTTATATTTAATGATACATTATCGTGCCAGAATGTAAAAGTGGGGATAAGTAATAATAGTTTTGCAACTTATGGAAAAATTTCAGCTTGGCAATGGACCTTTAACAATGAAATGACTTCATCATCGACGGTGCCTGCCACTGTCATAGATAAATCTGGTATGTATACGGTAAAATTAAAAGCCACTACTGACAAAGGATGCAAGGATTCTATTATAAAAAACCTGACAATACTTCCCAATACTTTGGTTTCACTGCCCCAGGATAAGAAGATTTGTATTGGAGACAGTATAGACATTAAGACTCAGGTCTTCTCTACAATTCCTTTCAGTCAGAGATGGAAACAGCACTCAACTATTAGCTGCAATACATGCAGTCTGATCAATGTAAAACCTAGTATTACCACTACGTACCATATAGAAACAAAAGCTCTTAATGGATGTATCAATAATGATTCTATTCTGATTACAGTTTTTAATATTCGGGGGCCTCAGCTACTTTTATCTGCTGATACGACGGTTTGTAAAGATGGTTTAGCGTTTATTCAGATATTCAATCACAACAATGAGTATGATTATCAATGGGACAAAAAAGACGTAGGGCTGGATTGTTATTCCGGTTGTAAAACTGTATTCGCTAAGCCTGAAAAAAGTATGTATTATAACCTGGTTGTAACCAATAGTTTGGGTTGTTTTAAAGAAGATTCCGTATGGATAAATGTGGAAAAATCTATTGCGGATTTTTTACTCGACTCCAAAACAATTTGTGAAAACAAAAGTACACAGTTACTTCTCAAATCAGGAAATAATGCATCTTGGAGACCGGACCCAACCTTGAGCTGTTCAAATTGTCCATCTCCGTCTGCAAAACCGGATCGGGAAAAGTATTATTATGTATCCGTAACTTCAGATGCAGGGTGCAGATATACTGACTCTATTTTGGTAAAAATTCAACCATTATCGAGCATCAATGCCGGAGAAGACCGCCTTGTATGCAAAGGGGAAACATTTACTCTTTTAGGCAAAGCGGATGGCATGACGGAATGGAAATCAGACATTAGAGTTGATGATCCCTCATCTCTGAAAACAACGACCAAAGCTGATAAAACTTCATTTTATATTTTGACAAGTCAAGTGGATGAATGTTTTCTCAACGATACAGTCAAGATCAATGTAATTGTGAAAAGTAAGGTGACTGCAATCGGAGATAGTGTTTGTCCTGGAGAGATTGCATTGCTATCAGCTGCAGGTAACTCAGACAAATATCAATGGATACAAGATGGTAAGAATATGGGTTCAGGAGATACACTAAGTTTTCAGCCGGATAAGACCATGACAGTGAAGGTAATCGGGGTAAGAAGTATTTGTATTGCTGATACTGCCGAAGCTCTTGTATATGTTTTTCCAAAGATCGAGTATAAAATAGATAGAAATGAATATTTTGTGTACCTAAACACAAAGGATCAAGTGGAAGCCACTTTCGATTCCGCCCAAAATTATAAATACAAATGGAATCCGACCAAGGGGCTTAGTTGTGCTGATTGCCCTGAACCGATTCTTAAGAATATGACAAAATCAACAGATTTTTCAGTCATTGTAAAGGATCAGTTCGGATGTAATATCAAGCAGAATATTTTTGTATCACTCGACGACCAATGTAACAGAAATGGATTTTATATCCCTAATATTTTTACCCCGTATAATAGAGATGGATTAAACGACGACTTCAAGGTGTATGCTGAAGATGCAACTGAATTTATCAGTATTGCAGTGTATGACAGATGGGGAGAAAAGTTATGGAGCTCCAAAATCATTGATGAAAACTGGGATGGATATTATCTGGGGAAAGAGCTTGCAAGAGGTGTTTATGTTTATGTGGTTACAGCGAGGTGTGATAATACCAATGAAATTATTAATTTCGCCGGTGATGTGACGATAATAGACTAATGAAAGTAAAAATATTTCTGTGAGCTATGGCTAAATTGTATTTGTTCTTCTTAATATCCTTGTTTAGTTTTACCAGTCAAAATGAAAAACCAATGAAAATTCTGTTTTTTGGAGATTCTATTACTGAGTTGGGAGTAAAAGAAAAATGATATATTTCTCTTCTGAATGAGAAACTAAAAGAGAAAAAAATTTCGCATAAATATAGTCTTACAGGCTCGGGCATTAGTGGTAACAAAGTCTATGATCTCTTTTTCAGAATGGAAAAAGATGTTTTGGCACAAAAACCTGATGCGATAGTGATGTGGATAGGAGTCAATGATGTATGGCATAAAAGTTCCTTTGGCACCGGTACCGATTCCTATAAATTTGAAGCGATGTATACCGATATGATACAAAGGTTTCAAAAAGCAGGCATAAAAGTATTCTGTTGTACCCCAGCATGTATAGGCGAAAAAACAGATCATTCCAATGCTCAGGATGGTGACCTGAATGAATTTTCGAAAATTATACGCAAGACAACCACTTTAAATAATGTGGGTCTTATTGATATCAGAAAAGCTTTTTTGGAATACAATTTTCAGCACAATAAAGATAACCAATATCAGGGTATTCTTACCTATGATGGAGTTCATCTCAATGATGCAGGAAATAATCTGGTGGCTGATATAATGTGGAATGTATTGGTAGGAAAATAAAGCGCTCTCAATTTCGGTTTATACAGCCAAAATGACAAACTGATACGGCTTCAGCACAAGATAGTGGTCATCACTTTCTACGGTATATTGATGATTTCCCCATAAATCATGTAAAGTCTGGCCCTGTGTATATCCTTTTTCTCTAAGAGCATACCAGGTCAGTTGTGTATCAATGTTGGAGAAATTAAACAGACAAATTATTTTTTCTTCTGCACGGAATCTTATGTAACCGGCAATGCTTATGTTGTGTATTTCTAGCCACTCTATGTTAGCAAAATCAGCAAAAACTTGGTTTGAACTCCTGATATTCAGGATTTTTTGGGAGCCTTCAAATATTTCATTCTCTACACTACCCTTTTTTTTCATTTTTTCATTTTTTTTCCAGTCATAGACTGGACGGTGCATCCATCTGTTGTCGTAAGTTTTACCGGCATCTTCAAGATACGAGTAATCGTTGGTATAGCCACATTCATCACCATAAAATAGCATAGGAATGCCTCCCAACAATATACTGTGGGCTTGCATGAGCAGAATTTTATCTATGGATTGTCTGATCAGCAGTTTTGATTTTTTTTCGAGTGCGTATTCGAGGCCGCATAATGACGATAGCGATCCACTGATTCTTGCGTCATTGTTTTTTGGATTAACCCCAAATAATGCACCTCTGGCAGGCGAACCGGCATATTGCCCCGAATAATAGTTTTTGATAAAGGCCCTGTGTTCAGATGGATTATATCCTGATTGCTTAATCATAGCATCTTCATATCCCAAACCAATATCGTCATGACATCGGGTATAAGTAATCCAGGTGGCACCATAAGGTTTTTGCAGGATATCGTGCTGCGCAGAGAGCATCACACGTGTGTCACCAGTTGCCAAAGCATCCCATTGCAGTGCCATGTGGGTAGCATTGTAGGCAACGTCACATTCCCGACCTTTGTACTGGCCGGTCCCAAAATATTTCATGATCTCCTTTGGAGCTACTATAGCTTCACCCAGTAAAGCCATACCGGGAGCAGCTACCTGTGCACAATGTTTGATAAGTTGCAGCAATGTATGGGCTTCGGGCAAGTTTTGACAAGTTGTTCCGATTTGTTTCCAGATAAATGCAGGCGCATCGATCCGTAATACATCCACACCCATATTGGCATAAAAAAAGATGGCATCCAGCATCTCCGTAAAAACGGCAGGGTTTGAATAATTAAGATCCCATTGATAATAATTAAAAACAGTCATCACCCATTTACCGGATTTTTGATCGTAGGTAAAACTGCCCGGAGAACTATCAGGAAAAACATCCGGCATGAATTGCTCATAAGCATTGGGAGAGTCTCTGTTTTCATACATATAATAATAATCCTGATAGGTTTTATCACCTTCAGATGCTTTTTTTGCCCACTCGTGTAGATGTGAAGTATGATTAAGTACTATATCCAACATCAGATACATACCTTTTTCTTTCATCTTATTATCCAATGACCTAAGATCATCTATCGTTCCAAATCTAATATCGACATTGCGAAAATCAGATACAGCATATCCACCATCGCTTTCTCCCTCAGGACTCTCCATAAGTGGCATCAGGTGCAAAAAATTTATACCCAGTTCCTGGAAATAATCCAGTTTATTTTCAAGATTTTTTATCGAGCCACAAAATCTATCGACATACAAGCTCATTCCGGCAATCTTATTCGAAAGAAACCAAGGTTCGTCTTTGGATTTCTTAAAATCAAGATTTTTTAATACATCAGGTCTTTGTTGAAAGGCTTTAAAAGTTGTATCAAGTATCTTTTCAAACCAGGCTTCTGCATCTTTCTTATTTCCGTAAATTTGATAAAATAAGTCATGAATAGTAGACAGATTTGAAGAATATCGAAGTAAAAACTCTTTGGAGTGTAATTCCGAAAAATCAGATAGCCAATGATCTGCCTTTTTAATTAATATATTATGTAGCTCTTGTTGATACATATTTTTGTGAAAATATAAATTATTTACAAAAAGAAGCGAATATAAAAACTTCTATTGTAATGCATTAAAAAGAATGGCAGCAATCAACGCCCCTAAAAGAGGTCCAACTACCGGAACCAAGCTATATGTCCAATCGCTCGTTCCTTTATGTTTGATAGGTAAAATGGAGTGAATGATCCTAGGTCCTAAATCTCTGGCCGGATTAATGGCATAGCCTGTAGGGCCTCCGAGGCTCAATCCTATACCCAGTACTAACAACGCTACCGGTAGAGCATCTACAGCACCAAGAGAAGAAGAAGGGGAAGCCATCAACAATACACCCATAACCAGCACTACAGTTCCTATTATTTCAGTAATAACGTTATTGATTTTTCCGTTTATGGCCGGAGATGTGCAGAAAGTGGCTCTGATAGATTCTGCATCCCCTGTTTCTTCATAATGAGCTCTGTATGCCAGCCAAACAATTATTTGACCTATCATAGCTCCTAATAGCTGAGCCAACATATAGACCGGTACCAGACTCCATTCCATTCTGCCAAGGTAGGCCATAGCAAGAGTTACTGCGGGATTCAGATGAGCTCCGCTGCCAGCGGCTGATGAAAAAACACCTACAAATACGGCCATTGCCCATCCAAATGTAATTACAATCCAACCACTCCCATGTCCTTTAGTTTGATTCAATACAACATTGGCGACCACGCCGTTGCCCAATATAATCAAGAGAGTAGTTCCGGTAATTTCAGAAATAAATGGTGACATAGTGAAATTGTTGAAAGGTTAATTATTGTAATGATGAATTTTGATTAATTAATATTTTCAGGCAAATATTTTGAGGTAAGGAGATAGAAATTTTTTAATTCGTTATCATACCAGTCTTCAGATTGTTTCAATTCTATTTGAAGAGTCTTACAAACCTTAGGAGCAGCAGCTATTGCAGCTTTAGCATCCAGAAATAACAATCTTATCCTTCTCGATAGTACATCTTCCAGCGTACAAGCCATTTCATTTCTTATAGCATAAAGTACATCAGAATTTGTATAAGGAAAATCAGGATGAATTTTTTCATCGTTTGAATCCAAATTAGGATTCCGTTGCATGATTAAACTAAGAGATTTGGTTTTACTACTTACATAAGGAAGGCCTGATACTTTTATTGCTTTATTTACGACATCACGAGCCATTTTTCTATAGGTCGTCCATTTGCCTCCGGTGATAGTTATCAAGCCTGATTTGCCCTCTATGATCGTATGGTCCCGTACCAGATCTGCCGTAGACTTGATGTTTTTTTTCCTGACAAGAGGTCGCAGTCCCGCGTACACTGACTTTATATCTTCATGTGACAGGTGCTGCTGCATATACTTATTGAAGTTTTCTAAGACAAAATTTATTTCTTCTTTAGTAGCTAACGGTTCTTCGCTGATACTATCTGTTTTACCATCTGTAGTGCCTATGATAACTTTATCGCACCAAGGGACGGCAAACAAAACCCTACCATCGGTCGTCTTTGGTATGAGCATGGCATGTTGGCCTGTATAAAACTTCTTATCGATCACTATATGAATGCCTTGTGAAGGGGTGACTATGTCTTTATGGCCTTCATCATCCATTTTCATTACTTTATCTGCAAATACACCCGTAGCATTAATGATAGCTTTGCAATGAACATAATACTTTTGATTTGTAAGACTATCTTTTAAGACAAGGCCGTTAATTTTTTTTTCGGCTGTATACATGAATGATTCTGCTGACATGTGATTCACTACCGTTGCACCATGAAAAATCGAAGTCCGTGCTAATGATATACACATCTGACTATCATCAAATTGGCCATCAAAATATCTGATTCCACCTTTAAGTTCATGTGTATTTATATCAGGAATTTTTTTGATGACAGATTGTTTATTCATCAAACGGGTCTTACCGATACTGAATTTTCCTGATAAAAAATCATATAGCATCAGCCCAAAACCGTAATAAAAAAAACTCCACCAACTATATACCGGTAATACAAAGCTCAGTTTTTTTGTAGCTTCAGGGGCATTATGCAAAAGAAACCATCTTTCATGCAGGGCGTGTCTTACCATATTAATATTACCTTGCTCCAGATATCGGACGCCACCATGTATCAATTTTGTGGAACGGCTTGAAGTCCCTTTGGAAAAATCGTTTTTTTCGATACACAATACCTTCAAGCCTCTACTGGTGGCATCCAATGCCGAACCCAGACCTGTAGCACCTCCTCCTATGATGACTATATCCCATAATAGTGTAGTGGAAATGTTCTTGATCTGGTCTTCTCTGTTCATAAAAATTTATAGATTTATTCGGTCTCTGTTGATCTTATAGCCCTGTTCCATCCATTGTACAGTGCTTCTCGCTTTTCAGTAGTAATTGTAGGGCTAAATGTCTTTTCAGCAGCCCATTGTTGTTTGATTTCATCTATATCTTGCCAAAAACCAACTGCTAGTCCTGCCAAATAAGCAGCTCCCAGCGCCGTAGTTTCAGTCACAGACGGTCTGATTACTTTACATTGCAACATATCGCTCTGAAACTGCATCAGAAAATCGTTGACCGTTGCTCCACCATCTACCCTGAGCTCTTTTATTTTGATGCCGGCATCAGCTTCCATGGCTTGTAAAACGTCCAGCGTCTGGTATGCAATGCTTTCCAGTGCCGCCCTGGCAATATGAGCTGAAGTGGTACCTCGGGTGATACCGGAAATGGTGCCTCGAGCATGCTGATTCCAGTAAGGAGCACCCAATCCTGCAAATGCCGGAACTACGTAAACGCCATCAGTGCTATCTACCTTTGTCGCCAGAGATTCTATTTCTGATGACGATCGGATGATTTGAAGGCCATCTCTGAGCCACTGTACTACTGCACCTGCTATAAAAACACTGCCTTCCAGTGCATAGTGGGTCATATCTCCGATTTTCCAGGCTACTGTGGTGAGAAGTTTATGGTGGCTGAAAACTGCTTTTTCGCCTGTATTTAATAACATAAAACATCCGGTGCCATATGTATTTTTTACCATACCGGGTTCGATGCACATCTGCCCGAACAGGGCTGCCTGCTGATCACCTGCTATTCCTGCTATTGGGATGTTGGATGATGTAAATATCTGATCAGTGTATCCGTAAATCTCACTGCTACTCCTGATTTGAGGCAACATGTTGCCCGGAATATCAAATATATCCTGAAGTTCACCATCCCACTGAAGGGTATGGATGTTGCATAACATGGTTCTGGATGCATTGGTTACGTCGGTGGCGTGTATTTTCCCATTGGTAAGTTTCCATAACAACCATGTATCAATCGTTCCAAAACATAACCTTCCTTGTTTAGCTTTATCCCTGGCGCCTTCTGTATTGTCCAGAATCCATTTTATTTTGCTTGCGCTGAAATATGCATCTATGATCAGTCCTGTTTTTTGCTGAATCAAGTCTGCCTTACCTTCGGCTTTAAGTTTATCACAAAATCCTGATGTTCTTCGGTCTTGCCATACAATAGCATTATGGATCGGTTGTCCGGAATCTCGGTCCCATACTACAGTGGTTTCCCTTTGATTTGTAATGCCTATGCCTGCAATCTGCTGGACAGTGATACCGGCTTTTGTAATGGCTTCTGCTGCTACACCGATTTGAGTGGACCAGATTTCATTGGGATCATGCTCGACCCACCCAGCTTGTGGAAAATATTGGGTAAATTCTTTTTGAGCCACTGAAACGATAGTTCCTGACTTATCAAAAACAATGGCTCTGCTGCTAGTGGTGCCCTGATCGAGGGCAAGAATATAGGAAGACATATAAAAATATTTTTAGTAATGCCAAAGATATTAAAATTTTGAATTACATGTTATTTTTCTTCAGACGTATAAAAATGACAATCTGAATATCCTATTGGGCAACTCTGAATTGTATAAATGTCTAGCACATTCCAATATGCTTTTTTACTTATGGGACGGTATATCTATGCCGCGAATTTTTCTGTATAGTTCAGTGGCATATCCATCTGTCATTCCAGATACAAAATCAAGGACTCCCATCGTTTTTTCATATGGACTAACATTATCAGATACTAAATTATATTGAGTGGGGATGAGATATAGACATTTTTTCTGTATTGCTGTACGACGGTCACTTAATACGGCCTCGACAAAAACGTTCAAAATTTCAGACATTACATTATAACCGGCAAGCTCTACTTCGATTACAGAATGGTGGTTATAAATTTTTTCAACGGAGATGGATGTTATTTTGCTCAGATATGGACATGTTTTCTCTATTTCATCCATTAATGTGCTGTTAAACTTACCTTGTAGAATTGCCTCGGAATTTTGAAGAAAAATTTTCGACGATTTATTTACCAAAGCGTTGATACATTTGGCACGAAGAAATGATATGGCTTCATTGTCGTCGCCTATTTTATGGAGGATATCTTTGGTTCTTTCCGTATTGTCGTCCAACTGATCCAACAAAGAAAGGAATGATATTTCCAGCACATCTCTGGACAATATTCCTATTCTGTGGGCGTCTTCCATATCAATGATTCTGTAGCAAATGTCGTCAGCCGCTTCTACAAGATATACAAAAGGGTGTCTAATATTATCACCACCATTCTGTACCATATTACACTCAAGGATTATATCTTCGAACGCAGATTTATCGGACTGGAAGTACCCATACTTTTTGCGTTGTGTACAAGATTTATCAGTTTCATAAGATGCGCAGGGATATTTCAGTATTGATGCCAGCGTTACATACATCAACCTTTGCCCACCGTCGAGTTTTCCTTTAAATTGTCTGGTAAGCAGTCTTAAAGCATTGGCATTACCCTCAAAGTTGGTCAGATCCATCCACTCTACATCACTAAAATGAGCTCTTAATGAAGACGTATTGAGCGGCATTTCTCCATGAGATTCAAAAAAATGAGATATGGCTTTTTCGCCTGAATGCCCAAATGCAGGATTACCAATATCGTGCGCCAAACATGCAGACGATATCACACCTGATAGTTCATAAGTGTAAAATGCTTTGTCATTTTCAGAGAAATGTTTATCATCTGCAACGATCCCATGTCCCGTGATGGCACCCAAAGAACGACCGACTGATGCCACTTCAAGAGAGTGGGTTAGTCTGTTGTGTACAAATACGTTTCCAGGCAGTGGGAATACCTGCGTTTTATTCTGAAGTCTTCTGAATGCTGAGAGAAATATGATCCTGTCATAGTCCCGTGTAAATTCAGACCTGAAACCTGCATTGCCTGATCCCTGATATCCGAATCTTTTATATGAAATACATTCACCCCAGTGCTGCATAATTTTTATTATATTTCACGGCAAAGATAGATTAAAACATAAGCACTTCATAATGCGAAGTTGACTTCAAGTCATGACAGGTAGAGTCTTTTATTTTCTGAAATATATTTTAGAGAGGAGAGTTATAAATAGTGCAGATAATTGTGATTGCTATTAGGTTACAAACTTTGATAGTATTTATATGGTACTACTTAATTGCATTGTACTCAAAGCTATCCTGCAACTTTCACATAACAAATATTTTTTGGATACATCCCAAAAAAGAACCGAAAAGTTCCTCTTATACTTATTTACTATCCTGCTTTGCAAATACTTTTTTCAGAAGATCGGTTGTCCGTTGAGAAATATCTGTCCTGATGCCCAACTCTTTTTTCTCAACGAGCGAAAACAAACCTATAAGAGCCTTAGTAGAGACATGATCTGCCAGATCGGGATTCACTTTGGTAATAAAGGGCAAACTATTATACTTTCCTATGGCATCAGTCCATAAATCCAGTGCTCCTATTTTATTCATAGAAGTTACCATCACAGGTTTAAACTCATCGTACAAAGCCTGATAAGTTTTATTGTGCAGGTAGGTAGTTGCTGCATTTTTTTCTCCCATAAGAATGCCCATCACATCTTCAAATGTCATTTGTTTAATAGCATTCAGGAATATTGGACCTGCTTTCAAAGCAGCATCTTCAGCTGCTTTGTTGATCTTTTTAATCGCTTGTTCTTCCAGGTCTTTAAATCCAGGTATAAATTTAAGTTTGTCGATAACTTTGGCGGCTTCCTCGGGTAACAATATTTTGTAAACTGATGCATAATATCCGTCTTGGGCTGACAGTGTTCTTACACTTTGGTCGACACCTTTGTCAAGAGCTTGCCTGAGACCTGCGGCAATATCGGCATTGGAAAGAGGCACAGAGCTCACAGAGTCCAATACTTTCTGTAAATCCTTGGGATCGCAGGAAATAAGAAACAATGGAATTAAAAATAGGCCGATTCGGTTCATTTTAACTTTTTAAGTATTAAGCTAGAATAGTTTATTTATGATCTGCTCTTCAGTGATTCCTTCTGCCTCAGCTTTATAATTGCGCACAATTCTATGTCTCAACACATAATTTGCAATAGCCTGAACATCTTCTTTATCAGGAGAATACTTTCCGTTGATAGCTGCGTGACATTTGGCCCCTAATACGAGATACTGAGACGCTCTTGGTCCTGCACCCCATGATATGTAATTATTTACATGAGGGGTAGCAAGATGGGTATTAGGCCTTGTTTTTGAAGCCAGAGATACTGCATATTCCAGTACATTGTCAGCAATAGGTATTTTCCTTATCAAAGACTGGAATCCCAATATCTGATCTCCTGTCAGAATATTTTTTAGCGTATTCTTCTCGTTGGAAGTGGTTGATTTAACTACCTGCACTTCTTCATCATAACTAGGATAATCTAGTGGGATATTGAACATAAACCGGTCGAGCTGGGCTTCAGGAAGGGGATATGTTCCTTCCTGTTCAATTGGGTTTTGTGTAGCGAGAACAAAAAATGGTTTGGGAAGTACGTGCCTGATTCCGGCCACAGTCACCGATCTCTCCTGCATGGCTTCCAGTAGAGCAGCCTGTGTTTTGGGAGGCGTCCGGTTGATCTCATCTGCCAGGACAATATTGGTAAACAACGGCCCTTTATTAAATTTAAAATGCCTGTTTTCATCAAGAATTTCAGAACCTGTGATATCTGAAGGCATCAGGTCAGGTGTAAATTGTATTCTTTTAAAATCCAGATCCAGCACATCGGAGATGGTACTTACCAGCAGCGTTTTGGCTAACCCGGGTACACCTACTAATAAACTATGGCCATTACTGAATAAAGAAATGATAACCGCTCTCACTACATCATCCTGCCCTATTATTATTTTTCCAATTTCTTCTTTTAATGCTATATATGATGTTGCCATCGCATCTACTGCCTGCACATCTGATTGATAAACTTCGCTCATTATTTGACTTTTACTATGGGGTAAAATTACTAATTGTAACTCACAAACGATGATTAGTGTAATAATGTTTGAATTTTTTATAAATAAATTAACAAAATTGAAACTATATAATTCTTTCACAGGTTTATTGATTCGATATTAAAATGATATCATAATAATTCTAAAAATATTTTTGAAAATGAAAACTGAAAAAACCATTCGACCTTCTTCAGGCTATTTAATGCTAGTCTTGAGTTTTATTATTCAAGTTGTAAGTATTACCAATTTTTTTCAACATTGGTTTCCGTTTTGGATAGGGGCAATTGGAATTTTTATTGCAGTAGTGATTCTTACAGGTTTTCTGGCCATTGAGCCTAACAGTTCTAGGGTACTGACCTTATTTGGTGATTATAAAGGCACTGTAAAAGAATCAGGATTTTTTTGGGCTAACCCTTTTTATATGAAAAAAAGGATTTCGCAGCGAGCGCATAATCTTGAGACTTCCCAATTGAAAGTAAATGATAAACAAGGCAATCCAATTATGATTGCAGCCGTCATAGTTTGGAAAGTGTCTGATACCTTTAAGGCTGCATTTGATGTAGAAAATTTTGAAAAATTTGTAGAAATCCAAAGTGAATCAGCTCTTCGTAAGATGGCCATGGAATATTCATACGATAACTTTGAAGATGAGACGGCACAAATGACACTCAGATCCAGTTCGACAGAAATCAATGATATGCTAGAGAAAGAGATATCAGAAAGATTATCATTAGCAGGCATCGAAGTCATTGAGGCCAGGATAAGCCACCTTGCTTATGCCCAGGAAATCGCCAGTGCGATGCTCCAAAGACAACAGGCAACTGCTGTAGTAGCGGCCAGAAGTAAGATCGTAGAAGGTGCGGTAGGTATGGTAGAAATGGCCTTGGATGCACTCAATCAGAAACAAATAGTGCATCTCGATGAAGAGAAAAAAGCAGCTATGGTGAGCAATCTATTAGTAGTATTATGTAGCGACAGAGCAGTATCTCCCATAGTCAATACGGGTACTTTACACCAATAAACAAGGATGAGCGATAAAAAATCTTTTGTCCTGCGAATCAATGCCAAAACCTATCAAGCATTGGAAAAATGGGCTGCTGACGAGTTCCGCAGTGTCAACGGACAATTGGAATGGATGATCGAAAAATCGCTCAAAGACGTGAAGCGCTCACCCAAGGACAGAATTAACAAGAGCGAGTCAGGCAAGAAAAATGATTAAAAACATTTTTGGAATAAGAAGTCGAATAAGTAAATAAAAAATTGAATGGATATTTTTTTATGATTACTTCGATATTATTACCTGCATTGTTTTAGTTTTGCAAATTATTAAACATTAAGGTAATTATGTTAAAAAAATCAATCATTTTTTCTATTTTAGTATTTGCAATTTTTGCGTGCGGATCTAAAGAAAACAAAAACTCTATGGCTCCTGTAACAGCAGCCGCACCTGCGGTAGACGGTGCAAAAATTTTTAAACAAAGCTGTGAGCTATGTCATGGGTCTGATGGAAAATTAGGAGCCAATGGGTCTAAAGACCTTACTGTTTCAGAGTTGGATCTGGATGCCCGTATTGCTATGATTACAAAAGGTAAAGGTCTGATGACGCCCTTTGAAAACATACTTTCACTGTCAGAAATTAAGGCAGTCGCTGAATTTACTATGACATTAAATGCGAATTAAAGAATATTCCTGATTCATTATATAGGTATTATTATCCTTAAAATGCCTTAGTGATATATTAATTAGTCTTATATTTGCGTTTAAATTTTAATTTGCATGGATTTTTCTGTTAAGAGTAAAGCGGTAGTACTTTTTGAAGATGGTAGTTTTTTTGAAGGTAGTGCTGCCGGTAGTCGAGGAACTACAACAGGTGAAGTCTGTTTTAATACGGGTATGACCGGTTATCAGGAGATATTTACCGATCCCTCTTATTATGGACAAGTATTGGTTTCTACCAATGTTCACGTTGGAAATTATGGTATAAAAAATACAGATACCGAATCAGGAAAAGTGCAAATATCAGGGTTGATTTGCAAAAATTTTACCAATGATTATAGTCGGCCGATGGCAGATCAGGAAATCCAGAAATATTTCGAAGAAAACAACCTGGTCTGTATTTATGATGTAGATACACGTGCCATTGTTCGTAACATCCGAAGTAAAGGCGCTATGAATTGTATCATTTCTTCAGAAATATTTGATCGGGATGAGTTACAGGAGAGACTTGCTTCTGTCCCATCCATGGAAGGCCTTGAACTCGCAAGTTTAGTTTCTACACCTGAAGTATATGAGGTGGGTGCGACTGACAATCCTCTGCGAGTGGCGGTGATGGATTTTGGTACCAAAAGAAATATACTCAGGAGTTTGTCTGAAAGAGGGTGTTATCTTAAAGTATTTCCGGCAAAAACATCATCAGAAGAAATTCTGAAATTTAATGCTGACGGATATTTTTTATCTAATGGACCAGGCGATCCTGCCGTTATGGATTACGCTATTGGGGTAGTGAAGGATTTGTTAAAAACAAAAAAACCTATGTTTGGCATTTGCTTAGGACATCAGATATTGGCATTAGCTAACGGCATACCTACATATAAAATGCACCACGGGCATCGCGGTGCCAATCATCCTGTCATCAATCTGGGCTCAGGAAAATGTGAGATTACCAGCCAGAATCATGGATTTTCGGTAAGTGAAGAAGATGTTTTGAGTTTCAGTGAGACCATAGAAATAACTCATCGCAACCTGAATGACGATACTATTGAAGGGATTAAAATGAAAAACCAACCCGCTTTTTCAGTGCAGTACCATCCAGAAGCAAATCCAGGTCCACATGATTCCAAATATTTGTTTGATGATTTTGTAAACCTATTAAAACAATCAAAAAATAATTAAAAAATAATGAGTGTAATTGTTGACATCAGAGCAAGAGAGATTCTGGACTCAAGAGGCAATCCCACCGTTGAGGTAGAAGTCCTGACGGAAAATGGTATAATGGGAAGGGCTGCGGTGCCTTCAGGTGCATCTACCGGCAAGTACGAAGCGGTCGAATTAAGAGATAATGACAAAAGCAGATATTTGGGCAGGGGAGTGCTGAATGCTTGTAATAACATCGATGATAAAATACGTGAAGCTCTTATCGGCGAAGATGTGTATGAGCAGAGATATATTGATGATATCATGATCGAACTTGACGGAACTGATAACAAATCAAATATCGGTGCTAATGCTATTTTAGGCGTGTCACTGGCTGTGGCTAAAGCTGCTGCTGAAGAATCCGGCCAGTCACTTTACAGGTATGTCGGTGGTGTAAATGCACATATCATGCCGGTTCCTATGATGAATATACTGAATGGAGGGTCACATGCTGATAATAGTATAGATTTTCAGGAATTTATGATAATGCCTGTAGGAGCTGAATTGTTTTCAGAAGGTCTGAGAATGGGAGTTGAAATATTTCATCATCTTAAATCAGTTTTGAAGTCCAAGGGATACTCTACCAATGTAGGTGACGAAGGAGGCTTTGCGCCTAATATCAAATCCAATGAGGAAGCTATAGAAATAGTATTAAAATCTATTGAAGCAGCGGGTTACAGACCGGGCATTGATGTGATGATTGCTATGGATGCGGCTGCATCAGAGTTTTATAATGAAGAAGAAAAAGTATACCATTTTCATAAATCAGGAGGTAAAAAGCTGACAAGTGAGGAGATGGTAGATTATTGGGCAGGATGGGTAAATAAATATCCTATCTTTTCGATAGAAGATGGCCTCCATGAAGATGACTGGAAATACTGGACTAAACTTACCAAAGCTTTAGGATCCAAAGTTCAATTGGTAGGTGATGACCTTTTTGTAACCAACACGAAAAGACTGCAAAGGGGAATTGAAGAAGAAGCCGCTAATTCTATCCTGATAAAAGTAAATCAAATCGGGTCACTTACGGAGACTATCGACGCAGTAAACCTGGCAACCAGAAATGGTTTTACATCAGTGATGAGTCACCGATCCGGAGAAACTGAAGATACCACTATTTCAGATCTTGCAGTGGCACTGAATTGTGGACAGATCAAAACAGGATCTGCCTCGAGAAGTGACAGAATTGCTAAATACAATCAGTTGCTGAGAATAGAAGAGGAGCTTGGAGATTCTGCCTACTATCCCGGCAGATCTTTACTTTCATAATGATAAACTAATAAGGGAGTCTATCTGCTCCCGTTTTTTATATTTAAGGTCTCAGTTTTTGTTTAAATTTATAAAAGTTATGGCAAAAGATAAGAAATTACTGGATGAATTGGCATCCTTTATTGGTGTCTCCCCTTCGTGGATAAATAAATATACCTTAGTTACCATGTTATTTATTGTATGGCTTGCATTCTTTGACAAGCACAATATTTTTGCTTATCAGAAACTGAAAGGAACCATAACCCGAATGGAAAATGAAAAAGAAAAATTGAACGGGGACATTGTACAAGCACTTAAAGACAAAGAAGACCTGAAAAACAATCAGGAAAAGTTTGCGAGAGAAAAACACCTCATGCATCTACCGGGCGAGGAGATCATTTTAATAGAACAAAAAAAGAAGTAATAATGAGTGTATTGGTCAATAAAGACTCCAAAATAATTGTACAAGGATTTACAGGAAAGGAAGGTACTTTTCATGCTGAGCAAATGATAGACTACGGTACCAATGTAGTAGGTGGGGTTACTCCCGGCAAGGGTGGTACGGAGCACCTGGAAAAACCTGTTTTTAATTCTGTAAAGGAGGCCGTCCAAAAAGTGGGAGCTAATACATCTATCATATTTGTTCCGCCGGGATTTGCAGCTGATGCCATCATGGAAGCAGCTGAAGCAGGTATTAAAGTCATCATCTGTATTACTGAAGGTATTCCGGTACAGGATATGGTGATTGCCAAAGCATATATTGAGAAATATGATTGTACCCTTATCGGACCTAACTGTCCGGGTGTGATCACTCCTGACGAGGCTAAAGTAGGTATCATGCCAGGGTTTGTATTTAAAAAAGGAAGAATCGGTGTAGTATCAAAGTCCGGTACCCTAACCTACGAAGCGGCTGATCAGATCGTAAAAGCCGGAATGGGCATATCTACTGCCATAGGAATAGGTGGCGACCCCATCATTGGCACACCTACCAAAGATGCCGTAAAGCTCCTGATGGATGATCCGGAAACCGACGGTATCGTGATGATAGGTGAGATTGGAGGCAATTATGAGGCAGATGCCGCGAGATATATCAGGAGTACAGGAAACAGAAAACCTGTAGTAGGATTTATAGCAGGTCAGACCGCTCCGAAGGGCAGAACCATGGGACATGCCGGAGCCATAGTAGGAGGCCACGAAGATACTGCTGAAGCTAAAATGAAAATTATGGCGGAATGTGGTATACATGTCGTTAGTTCGCCTGCTGATATAGGCATTACGATGGCAAAAATTCTTAAAGGATAATCTCCGACAATGTAGGTTTTAGCCCTTATACCTTTTTTCCAAAAATATGGTTCAGGAGTCTGAAGGAAAACATGTTAGTTTCCTTTTTAATTTTGTATTGAAATGCAACTTCCAGACCAATAAGGCATACGATAGCATACATTATCAGACTTGTCCGCAATACCAAAAAGGGTTGCATATAGATATCAAAAAACGGTTCAAGAAATATTCTGACTACAGTGATGCTTAGTACAATCAGGAATGCTGCCATCGCTGTAGCCTTAATACTGAGATAGATATCATTATTCAATTTCCTGTTACAGATACTATACAGTCCGATATATAAACCGTTGGATGCATCTATGGATATGAGCTGACGCAAGATATATTTAGCTTTTTCATATTGATTCAACTGAAAATAACAAGCTGCTTTGCGGAAAAGCAGTTGATTAAAAATATTATCTCCTTTAAATGTATAAATGTTTTCAGCAATGATGGTTTCTAATATTGGATCAATTTTGCTGAGAAATCTTTCATATCTTCCTACTTCAAAAAGGCATAACAAATAGTCCATATCAAGCTCAATCCGGTCATCAAAATAAAGAGCATCGAGATTTTTTACATTTTCTTCATAAAACCTCACCTTATCGCGCCATGCATCGTCTCCTATCCCGAAGTATTGCAGATATATTTGATGCGATTGATTGTCCATAAGGGCAAGTAATACTTTATTGGCCTAAATGTTTAAAAATTTTAAGTAAAAGTAGGTATAAAAAAGAATTGTAGCAAATAAGTTATTCAGAATTTTCGTATAAATGATAAGGGAATTGCTGAATATGCAGACTGGGTTTTGTAAATTCTTGATGTAATTATATTTACAATGCAGATAAATGAATAACATATCATGGAAGTGTCAGTCCTGATTTTTTAAGTGCTCCGCTGCGGCTTCAAGTTCTTCGTAAAAGTTATGGCCTTTTTTGCGGATAATGGCATCTTTGACAAATCGATACAGGGGCATTTTTTCTTTATCGCCTTTTGTGCATGCGGCACTACAGATTTCCCATCTATCATAATTCCAGGCTTCAAATCCGGAAATATCGTTCGTCGAAACTCTCACTGGATAGAGGTGGCAGGAAATGGGTTTCTGAAAAGGAATCTTACCTTCATACCAGGTTTTTTCAATACCGCAGACAGATATCCCGAGTTCATTTTTTGTTAGAAAAATACAGGCTCCATCTTCATGACAACTTGTACCCCAAATTCCGGGATCTTTATAATAAGTAAACCCATCCTGTGTTGCCAGATACTGTTTTGATTTTTCTGGAAGATTAATGGCAATAATGTCTACATACTTACGGATAGTATCCATTTCATGCTGGTCCACCGGAGCACCATAGTCACCTTCAGTACAACAAGCACCTTTACAGGCATTGAGATCGCACATAAAATTTTCTTCTACGAGATCATCGCTTACCAATATATCCTGTATTACCAGCATAAATTCTTTGTTACAAATATTATGTTGTAAAATTAGTGTTTTTGGCCCGGTCGAAGGTTGAAATATTATAGTATCTCCGTAAAATAAAAGAAATAAAAAGATTAATTTTAAAATATTAGAAATTATTAATCTTCGTTATGGTGAAATAATTACTTTTACCTATCTGAATTTTGTACACTTAACGTAGGAGAAATTCAAAAATCGTAATTTGAATCAGCTCAATTGAAAAAGCATCCACTAGTAAGTTAACAAAATGTACAGTTCAATTGATGAATGAATTAATAGTTCTGTTTTGAACTTAAGTCACAAAACAACCTACCCACATTTTAAATAATGCAAGAGCTTAAAATACCATTAAATGTCAATTAAAATATTTAGTGCTTTCAATGTGTCAATCTTTTTGGGTTTCCTGTTATTAAGTTGTTCACTAAAAGTAAAAAAATTAAGACCTAATATCGTCGTAGTATTGGTGGATGATATGAGGTGGGATGAATATGGAAAAGCAGGACACCCCTACTTAAAGACGCCCAATATTGATTGGCTGATAAGTCAGGGAGTTTCGTTTAAAAATGCTTTTGTCACTACCCCACTTTGCTCTCCCAGCAGAGCAAATTTTCTTACCGGACAATATGCCCATACCCATGGTATATTAGACAATACATCAAGAAATGAGCAGAGCCACAAACTCAAAACTTTTCCACTTGCTCTTCATCAATCAGGTTATGAAACTGCTTTTATAGGTAAGTGGCATATGGGAAATGATGATTCACCCAGACCAGGATTTGACCGATGGGTCTCACTCAAAGGCCAGGGAGAAGCTATAGATCCTAATTTGAATATTGACGTAACACAAGAAAAGGTTAACGGCTATGTTACAGACGTTCTGACTGATTACTCCCTGATGTTTATTGCTAAAGAAAGGAAAAAACCATTTATGCTCTATTTATCACATAAGGCTTTGCACCCAAATATGAAGCAGCGTGATGATGGCAGTATTATAGAAATAGCAGGCGGAGGGTTTATTCCAGCAGCCCGCCATGATGGGAAATATTCAAATGATATTTTTATTAAAAGGCCAAATTATGGAAAAACACCCATTGATAAACCGGCACTGATGCGAAAAATTGGAAATCTGCCTCTCCTCAGTGAAAATACGGTTACAGATGAACCAACTATACGCAAACGATCGGAAATGCTGTTGGCCATAGATGAAAGTCTGGGTAAAATAATAAAATCTTTAGAGAAAATTAATCAGCTTAATAATACCATCATTGTTTTCACCAGCGATCATGGTTATTTTTACGGAGAGCACGGTTTAAGTGAGGAGCGCAGATTAGCCTACGAAGAAACTGTAAGAATCCCTTTGATCATTCACTACCCTAATAAGATTGCAAAAAACATTCATCTGGATCCGATGGTATTAAGTATTGATCTGGCGCCGACTTTGCTTGAAATGGCCAGCCTTACTCCATCCAAAGACATTGAAGGTAAATCTTTTCTTCCCTTGCTTGAAGGAAAAACCAACCAATGGCGGTCATCGTTTTTAATTGAATACAATTCAGATACTGTATTTCCGAGGATGCTTAATATGGGTTATAAAGCTGTCAGAACCATACGGTACAAGTATATCCAATATAATGATTTGAAAAATATGGATGAATTATATGATCTTCAGGCAGATCCATTTGAACTGCAAAATATAATTTCTAATCCTGATGCAGCTTCGATTCTGAAGGATATGAAACGTGAGTTGGCTTCATTGATGCAAAAATAAAGGCCTCATTGTCTTCAACGTGCCCCTGTCAAAGTCTCATAGTTACTTCCAATCTGTTATGGTCAGGGTCGAGAGTTTCGAATTCATAATAGCCATCTCCGGTCCTTCGCGGCCCGCTCAATATCGGAAAACCAGCAGCAGCTAATTCTTTTGCTTTTGCATCAACTTCTGCCATGGTATCTAAACCAAAGGCCAAATGGATGATACCTTTATGTTGTCTGCCTGCGGTATCGTTCAAATTGGGAGGAATATCCGGCATTGACATGATTTCTAGTCTTGCGCCTGAGTCGAATGTCAA
>JAYTNJ010000249.1:0-11606 GCA_043748345.1 Saprospiraceae bacterium | reverse complement strand
TTTGATCCCATAGTCAGGCAATCATTGACATTTACACCCACATTAGACCCTGTATTTCCAGCTATAGTTCTTCCATAACCCATAGCCAATGCTACTGTTCCCGGCATTTGACCAAACTGTTGAATCACTGGGACAGTGACTTTTTTCTGACCAATAGTTAATTCTACCAACTCACCATCAACCAAGTCCTTAAAGCCAACCATAGTTTTTATTCCGTCAAAATTAACAGGTACAGCAAGATAGTTGCCCCAGGATGTTCTTGTAACGGGATCGGACATTTCCATCAACCACGGATTGCCAGAATATTGGCCATTCGCCATATGTACTGTTTCAAAAAAAGATATCTCTAATTCGGTTGTGGCTGGCTTAGTAACTTCGCTAATCACAGCAGAACTGTAAGATGGTGATGAATTAATATCACTTTGAAATACCCCATCGTGTACTACACTATCCCAAAATGTCTGAAATGAGCTGAATTCATTTTGGGTAGTAAACACTCCTGTCTTCCAGGACTCTTTCAGATATTCGTAATATGGTTGTTCTTTTGTCAAATCAACATTAGCACTTCCCGCCCAAGTCAACAAAGATAATTCAGCTTGACGGGTATTGAACAACGGAGAGATCGTAGGTTGAATAAGTGTGAAGTGACCTTTTTTGGCTTCTACATCTCCCCAAGATTCCAGAAAATGGTTTGAAGGTGCCACCATGTCGCACATATCAGTAGTTTCGTCATTTACTGCAGCAAATGATATTTTGTTTTTCACTTTTGATAATGTAGCAGCAAGTTGAGCACCATAACCTGAGTCATAAAGTGGATTTGATCCATATACGATTAATAGATCAACCGTTCCTGCTTTGACATCGTCTACAAGGGCTTTTAGATCAGTGTCGTTTCCTTGTCTTTGGTAAGAAGGGGTAGACATATCTATTGTAGTACCGAAACTTGAAATCGCATTATTTATGGCATTTACCATTAACTGCTCATTAATATTATTTGAGGCACTGACTACCAATGCTTTACCCGAAGCTGTTTTTAGTTCTGCAGCGACTTTAGAAAGCGCCTTTTTAGCTTTATCATTCAAACCTGAAGTAGAAACTCCAGCACCGGTCAGTTCATTATAAAGGTGCGCAATTGCAACTCCTTGTTCAGAAGGTCTTACCAAAATACGGTTATCAGCATTAGAACCAGTAAGTGACATATGGTTTTCTACCTGAATATGTCTTGACATTTTAGCTTTTGTAATGTCGGAAATTTTCCTTCCTTTTGCATAAGCTGATGCATATTCAATAGGAGAAATCCAGGAGCCAAGGAAGTCAGCATTAAAACTTACCATAACCTCAGCCTTATCAAACTTGTAAGAAGGTATGGCTCTTACACCAAAATTTTTGAGATTAGCATCAAGCTGGGCGGATGCAGAGACTGGATCATAAGTTACCAGTTTAGCATTGGGATATTTTGAGACAAATTCAGCTATTGCTTTTTTTGCCGTAGGACTCAACAAAGTATTTGTAACTACTCTGATTCCTTTTGATGCAGAAAGTGTTGTGCCAATTAATTTATCAATTTCAACCCAAGTAGAATCTTTCCAGCCAGAACCTTCTTTTATTTTAGGTCCCGTAAATCTATTAGTATCGTACAAACTAAGAACCGAAGCTTGTGCACGTGCAGAGGTACCTCCGTTAGTAATAGTAGATAAATCATTACCTTCAATTTTAATAGGCCTTCCTTCTCGAGTTTTAACCAAAATCGGACAATAATCCCCTCCATTTACAAACGTAGATGCGTAGTAATTAGCAACACCGGGAACGATCTGGTCAGGTTTTACAACATATGGAATTGCTCTTTTTACGGGAATATCACATCCAGCAGCAATGGTAGCTGCACCTACTCCAAAACCAAGAAATTTAAGAAAGTCTCTTCTGTTTCCTGATAGATTTGAAGTCATGTCTGCATAGCTCACCTGTTCTTCTGAGAATTCCTGATCTGCAATTTGCAAAAACTCTTCATCTCTTGTCAGATCCTTTTGACCTATCCAAATATTATCTAATTGCTTTTTCATTTATATATTAAGATTAATATTTTCGAAACTGAATGCATTTAAAATTCGCTTGTCAATAGTGACATTTCATACACTCAAGACCACCAATATCAGAAACTGTTACTTTTTCTTTTTTACCTGATGCAAGTTCCTCATGGTACCTGGTGTAATTTGCATAATAAGGGTTTTCCTTAAACTTTACTTCTGTTTGTCGATGACAATTTATACACCACCCCATAGACAAAGGTGACATTTGTTTGAGTAATTCCATTTCCTCTACTTTGCCGTGACATGTCTGACATTCCAACTTTCCAACTGTCACATGTTGAGCATGATTAAAATATACATGGTCAGGAAGGTTATGAATCCGTATCCATTCAATAGGGCCTTGTATTTGTTTCTTCTGGTCGTTAGTCAAAGATTTTTTTAGATCTGACCACTGTTGAGAAACCAATCTTTCGCCTTCTGTGTCCAGGTCTGCTTTCTCTTTGACTCTTTTATATTCATCGCCTATCCATTTAGTATATATGGATTTAATCTCTTCTTCTGTTTTCGACTCATAATTTTCAACATACTTATTAGTCGAAGGGTCATAACCAATGGATGCATAAATTTTAGTTAACTCCGCTGTACCATGTTTACTTCCATTTTTAATCGCTGCATGACAATTCATACATGTGTTGGTACCAGGTATACTGGAATGCTTCGATCTTCGAGCACTGTCGTGACAATATTGACAATCTATTTTATGTAATCCAGAATGGGTAGCGTGCGAAAATTTGATCGGTTGATCAGGAGCATAACCTTCTTGGCGCCCCAATTCTGTTGCTTTATTAACAGTAGTGTAAGCACCCAAAACAATCGCAGCAAAAATAAGGAAGGTGATAACTCCTTTTGAAGTTAGAATCTGGGATATTGTCTTAGACTCTTCAACTCTTCCTTCTCTGGCAGCTGCAATCTGATTAAGATTTGAAATAATTTTAGTAAGAAGCAATGCAAGTACTGCAAGAACAGCGGCAATAATAAGGTAGATAGGTAGCTGACTTTTTTCTTCAACTTTTACACCGGCGCCAACGCTGGCAGCAACATCTTTTTTTGGACCATATGTGCCATCATACACTCCATTGACATAAGCAATAATACTGCCTATTTCATCATCTTTCAGATTGGGAAATGCAGTCATAACAGTGGGTTTGTATTGATTCCAAAGCTCCACGGCTCTCGGATGACCTTTCTGGATCATTGCCTGAGAATTCCTAATCCAGGCGTAATAAGCAACATCATCTCCCCACCTTGCCTGAGAACCTCCCATTGCAGGACCAGTCATGGCTGAACGCATATCTTTGCTATGGCAGGCAGCACAATAATTTTTAAAAAGTTCTTTACCTGCATCAGCTAAAACTTGTGCAGATAAGGAGAAGGCAAACCACATCGCAAAAATAGTTGCTATCGATTTGATACTTAAATGCTTATAAATCATCATTTGTTTTTCTTTATTCATACTTTCTTGTCAGGATAGATATTGCAATAAAAATCTGTAATTTTAAAAATTAGCCACAAAAGTAAAATACTGAAAGATTAATCGCAATTATTAATATATGTTTCTTGTTATTTAGAAATTGTCTAAATAAATGGCTTGCCTAAAATAAAATTACAGCTTCTTAAAACAAAATCGGGGATGGAAACAAAATTTATTTTAGTTTTAGGCCAAACTTTTGGCTAATAAACATGAAGATTATTCTTATTTTGGTTTTTATATGCTGGTTGTTCGCTATTCCCGCTGAAGCACAAGATGAATCTCAGACAAATAATCTCATTTCCAATATCATTGAAGACTTCCTGGAATCTACAGATACAGAAAATTTTGACTATAATACCATATTTGAAAATCTGAATCATTACTATGAAAACCCACTTAATATCAATCAGGCGGGTGAAAGTGATCTGAGAGATCTTTATTTGTTGAACGAAATACAAATTACAGATTTTATTAGACATAGAGAAGCATACGGTAGCTTTTTAAGCATTTATGAACTTCAGTCACTACCGTCCTGGGATCTTTCTGTCATCAAAAATGTGACACCCTTTCTGAAATGTGCCATATCTTCAGCCGATTTTAATCTGGACTTTAAAGATGCTCTTCGAAATGGTACTTCCACGCTTTTTATTAAAGGCAAAAGAGTGCTGGAAGACCGAAAAGGGTTTTTACCCGGTGCAGATGGAACGATTCCCTATCAAGGTGACCCTAATCACCTGTATATTAGATACCGCTATGAATTTGGTCAGCTTTTTAAAGCAGGTATCACTATGGAAAAAGACCCCGGAGAACAGTTTTTGAAAGGAAATAACAATTATGGATTTGACTATTATTCCTTTTTCCTGAATGCTAAAGATATAAACAAAACTTTTAGCTCTATTTCGTTGGGAGACTTTTCTGTTAGTATGGGTCAGGGATTAATACTTCATAATGATTTTGGTGTAGGAAAATCTTCTTATGTTATGAATGTTAAAAAAGCAGGGCGTATCATCAGACCATACAGTTCTGTCAATGAAGTAAATTTCTTCAGAGGAGCAGGAACAGTTATCAATATCGCCCGATCAATTCAAATTGCTGCTTTTATTTCGTATAAACCCACAGACGCAGCGGTGGATCGGGATACTTTAGAAAATAGTGATTTTGATTCTTTTGGCTCTATCAGATTTGATGGATTTCATAGGACAGAAACAGAAATAAAAAATAAAAATAGCTTACATCAAACTAATGCCGGAATAAAACTGGAATATAAAACAAGGGATTTTAAAATCTCAGCAAATGGTTTATATACTGCATTTGATGCCAATTTAACCAGAGATGAAGCCCTTTATCGAAAATATCTTTTTCGAGGCAGAAATCTTATTAATTCCAGTATTGATTATTCATGGCGACTGAAAAATCTTACTTTTTTTGGTGAAGGAGCCATGAGTGATAATGGAGGTAAGGCTCAGATACATGGAGTTCTGATGGGTCTTGACAAAAGGATGGACATATCTGCTGTTTTCAGAAATTACGACCGTGATTATCAAGTAATTAATGCAAATGCTTTTGGGGAGTCCACCCAACCCGTGAATGAAAAAGGATTCTGTTTGGGTATGGAACTCCGACCTTTCAAGAATATTACTATCAACAGCTATGTCGATATCTGGACAAATCCATGGGTAAGTTACAAACGTGACGGGCCGGCAGATGGTAAGGAGTTCCTGTTCAAACTGGCATATACCCAAAAAAGAAAAATGGATTTCTATATTCAATACAGATTTGAAAAGAAGCAAGCCAACAGCAATAATGAGAATATCATAGATTATCCGGAATATCAGACCTTACAACGCCTCAGGCTTCATCTAAGTTACAAAATTACCAAAGAATGGGATATCAGAAACAGGGCGGAATTTTCCTTATTTGAAAAATCAAGCCAATCCAAAGGAATGATGTTTTATCAGGATATAGTATATAAACCCATTGCAAAACCACTATCCTTTACTGCCAGATATGCCATATTTGATATCAATAGTTTTGATACAAGAATTTATGCTTATGAAAATGATTTGTTGTATGAATTTTATATACCTTTCTTTCAGAATCGAGGATCCAGATTTTACATAAATATGCGGTATAGAATAGGACGTAACTACACATGGGAGTTCAGAGTGGGGAAAACATATTTTGATAATATTAATACGATAAGTTCGGGAAATGATCTTATATCAGGCAATACAAGAACAGAGATAAAAACACAACTTAAAATCAGATTTTAAGTTTATGCTGCATTATGAATCTGGAAAATCTTTGGACAGGCGAAAAAGTTATCATAAAATCTTCAGGGAGAATTGGAATATTTGAAGGAATAAACATTGAAGGAAAAGCTAGAATAAAGTCAAATGGAAAAATTTATCTGACAAAAGCTGAAAATCTGGAAGTTCTGCCTGAAAAAGAACATTTTCCAGATATACATGATTTCCTTAATCTTGAACTTAAACAGGAAAAAAAAAATAAGCCTCTAAGGATAAATTTTGACCACACTTTAGATCTTCATTTAGAAAAATTGGCTCCACATATGCAAAATGAGCTTCCGGGCAGAATTATTGATTTTCAGTTGCAAAGCAGTGAAACATTTATTCGGGAAGCAATAGATAAAAAATTTCCGCATATTACTATCATACATGGTAAAGGTCAGGGAGTGTTAAAACAAGCTATCGAGCATCAATTGGCTAATTTTCAACAAGTAAGATTTACTTTTTCCAAAAATGGGGGTGGCGCTGTGGAGGTATGGTTATAGAAATAATACATCACAGCTAAAGTCCAATATCTAAAGACTAATACCCAAAGTCTAAAACCCAAAGACTGATAACTATAAAACAACTATTATACATCATCAGACGTTTAATAAAATCTGTTATGATTAGAATCAAATTGTCTATCAATGAGTGAATATCTGGTGAAAAATCCACTACTACTTTTGTTTCTTGTGACAGCTATAGGCTACATGATAGGTAATTTCAAGATCAAAGGTACTGGACTTGGTACTGCAGCTGTTCTATTTGTTGGATTGGCTTTTGGAGCTGCAAATCCAGCGTTTAATGTTCCGGATATAATTTTTCAGATCGGCATTATCTTTTTTGTATACACCATCGGTCTCAGATCTGGCCCTGCCTTTTTTGAATCGTTCCGTAAAAATGGTTGGAGAGATATAAGTTTTGTGATCCTCATGTTAGTGCTTTCTGCACTTTTAACCGTGGGGATATACTACTTCATGGGTTTTGACAAATCAACCATAATAGGAATCTACACTGGAAGTTCTACTAATACAACAGCTTTGGCGGGAGTCATAGATCTAGTCAATCTAAAATATAACGGAGACCCCAAAGCTATCCATCAACTAGTAGTAGGATACACGTTTTCTTATCCAATGGGTGTGCTTGGAGTGATGATAGCCATAAAAATTATGGAACGTTTCCTAAAAGTAGATTATGAATCAGAAAAATTATTGCTTAGGAAAGATTACCCATTGGATGACGATTTGACAAGTAGGGCTATTGAAATTACTAATCCTGCCATGACAGGAAAACAGATTCGGGACATTGTAAACACCCATAACTGGAATATAGTTTTTGGCAGAATAGATAGTAAAATTCACGGTACTATTCTTTCAAATTTTGATATTAAACTCCATTTGGGCGACACTGTCATTGTGGTTGGCACTAAAGATGAACTGGATGAAGCACAAAAAATAATGGGTAAGGAAGCCATCAATAGTATGACTTACGACAGAAAGGAATACGATATTGTCAGAATCTTTGTTTCCAATCCTGATGTGGTGGGTAGAGAATTATCATCACTCAATCTGCAAGAAAAATATGATGCAGTCATTACCCGTATAAGACGTGGAGATGTAGAAATGCTGGCTAAGAGTAATACCATACTTGAACCAGGCGACAGAATAAGATTTGTAGCTCGAAGACAAGATATCAAAAGTATTCAGAAAATTTTTGGGGATAGCTATCACGCATCCAATAAGATAGATTTGTTTTCGTTTGGCATAGGCGTGGCACTAGGGCTTATACTTGGTATGATTGAATTTACGTTGCCTGGAGGATTAATTTTTAAACTTGGGTTTGCAGGAGGACCCTTGGTCGTTGGTTTGATTCTGGGTACCTTAAGACGTACCGGCCCTGTAGTATGGACATTACCCTATGGATCGAATGTCACTTTAAACCAGCTCGGACTTACATTACTTCTGGCAGTGATAGGCATCAGATCCGGAAATACCCTCCTTGAAAGTCTGAATGATGGAGATTGGTTTAACATTTTTATTGCAGGTACCATTTTGAGTATTTTATCGGCTATTCTCAGTCTTTGGATAGGTTATAAGCTCATTAAAATCCCTTACTCTCTCCTCCTTGGTTTTACAGCTAATCAACCCGCTATCTTAGAATTTGCCACAGATATCACAAAAAACAGAGTTCCTGCTATAGGGTACTCATTCATGTTTCCTATCTCACTGGTACTAAAGATTCTTTTCGCGCAGGTATTATACCTACTATTGGCATGATAAAAAATAATAAAAAATATTAATTTCTGTTTTGCAAATTCAGTAATGTATCTATCTTTGCGTCACTTTTGAAGAAAAGTAAATCATATTACACCTAATGGCCCGTTCGTCCAGCGGTTAGGACGCCAGGTTTTCATCCTGGTAACAGGGGTTCGATTCCCCTACGGGCTGCTAAAACCAAACGTAAACGCTTATAGATCAATGATTTGTAAGCGTTTTTTATTTTATGCACGCTAATTGTACGCAACTTTTTGCATTTCCAAAGATATGTATAGTTTTTGATTTTTCAGTCAATGCTAATAATTTTCTTCCCACTTTTGTAACAAAAATACATATTGATCTTAAGTAACCGGGGGGTGTTTCGGATGGGAATAATGATACCGGGGGCATTAAAGAGTAGGTTCACAGTCATATCCACAAACAATATTTATAGTAAAGATAGCCCTGGTCATAGACCAAGGCTATCAAATAAAAACTACTCACTCTCACCAGCAAACCTGATGGTAGTAGTACTCTCATCCAGATGGGTGGTGATGATCAATCCCGAATGTGGGGGACAAATATCACGAGGAAGAAAATATCTGGATGTAAGATGACCACTACCCAAAAGAGCAGCAAGTGTATTATCAAATCTGGTGGATCTCGAAATAACTCCAAAATCTGTAGCCAGATGGCACTCTAAGAAATGATCAATATACTCTCTGAGTGATGATGAAGTCTGTAAAGCTGCTGTAATCCCGGGACTAAAAACAATAGTACCAAGCTCAAAAGTAAGCTCAGAAAGGAGATGTTTATGTCTCATGATATAGAATTAAAAAGATGAAGAAATATAGATGAAGAAATAAGGTAGCCCTAGTGATGAACCAAGGCTACCAAAACCAGAGTCTAATACTCTGATGGAAATAATATTGTGGTGTACTCTCTGGATGACTCAGTGATAACCCAAACCCTATCTGATAGTGTGTAAAGACCTGCAGGAATAGTGTACACTGAAAAGATACGGCTGCCATCCAGAAGCGCAGCATCATTAAGTGCAGCATCATCTGGACAGCAATCTCCCCAATCTCCTGACTGGTGACGTGCAATACACTGGCGGATAAATGAAGCAAATGGGCGATGCTCACAAGTAGCACCGAAGACTGTGGAAGTCATGAATAATGAGCCTGTATCAAAAGCTGAAACTGTATCTGGTAAGAATGTCATAATAGATAAAATATAAAATGAAAACTAAGTGTATGGCTAAGGAGCCAAACTATCAGGTACTATATCAGCGAGTACTCCCAGAACGGCAATGGTGGAGAGCGACAGCGTACCATTGCTATCTGGGATACAAAGATATTTTCGTGCCTGTATTGTGTGGTAAAAATGTGGGTGGGTTTACAACTGTTTCTAGTATTTGCAACTATTCCGGTTCAGTTTTCAATAGAAAGTCATAGTTTTGTATCAGATAAATGAATTGAATGGACCACAGTGATGACCAATCTGATTTTGCTCCAGATGATGATTTGCTGATGCAGCAGGAGATCATGCTACTAAAAATGAAGGCTTATCACAATAGCAGTATGACAGAAGCAGAATATGAGTTTCTGGAAAAGGAAATCCGGGAGAAGTATTACTAAAGACATCGGTCAGATGATTATTAGTGTATCCGTGTCCTAAACACAGGATACAATAAATAAAAACCGATAAGCAGCAAAAAATGTGGGATGCGTTTTTGTCAAGATTTTTGGTATAAAATATATGCCAAAGGTGGAGGTCTATATAATTTAGACCAAAACTGAATGGCACCGATCTTTACAAAAACTGAAAGGGATTATATTTGCTGGTCGGTTTTTTTTAATTTAAAATAGTTTCATGCATATGTGTGCTCATCGCATGTCCGCTGGACACGACGAACGCTTAGTTGTTAGCGGTTGTTTTTTATTCATTCTTTATTCAAGGATAAATTTATTTTATTTATTAGCTGAGTGCATTGCTCTCTATGACGAGATATATGAAATGCTAAAAACTCAAAACGTTGCTGAAAGTCCAAAGCGCCTGAAATTGGGTGTGGCTGAGACTGAATTCGTAACTCATTTTCTTGCAAAACGCTACCAAATGCATTCAAAACATCTTGTAAGCTATTAAGTGATGCAATCCAAAACGATAAAGTCCCCCCCAATCTTGGGGCAGCAGAGGGCGGGACAATTTCTTTAGTCTGCCATGTAAGTTCAATTATTTGTTGAATAGGCATATTGTTATGTTTTGAATCTACTTTTCGTTCCATTTGACCCTCCCTTATAGCATTAATGGTTTTCCACATTCCAAATATCCCGCCTTGCTCTGCCCAAAAGAGATGCTCGGTAATTTCAATAAGATTCCAATCTTCGGGTTTGGATTTCAATTGTGCTTGAGCTTCAGAAATGTCCCTTAACTGTTCTACGAACAACTTTCTCTCAAGAAAAACATCATTGATGAGATTTTCAATTTTATCCATTGTTTTTTTTGTGTTTTAAGATTTATTGAACACGTTTTAAAATTACTGCTTACGACGAACAGGTATTGCTGCAGGTTTGGAATTCATTGCTCGTCCAGCCCGGTACAAATGCCCAATTGAAAATATGTTGTTGAAGTTAAGAACTTAAGCTGAAAATTGAACGTCGAGCCCGAACCGCTGCTGATGCTTGCAAATGGCTGATGTTTCATTGTCCAGCCCTGCTTTTGCAAATACATTTGTTATCTGCTGCCCTTCAGTCGTCAAGAATTCCATCAGCGATTTCATAGCAGCCCATTGCTGAGAAGCACAATGCATTCCACCCAAGATAATAACAAAATTTAAATTGTAATTGGTGATGATAGAGGGTGCATTATTCAGCTCATTTTCTATGTAGCCAACAAAGCACCCATTCTTCACAGCCAAAGGCTTGTCACCAGCGGGCCCCTACCTCACAAGATTATTTGGTCGGGGCGGCAGGCATATTGCTATTCCATATATCACGGTACATTTTCCAGTTACCATTTTCTTTCTTCCATACCGCCACATATTTTCCATTGTCCAATGATATATTATTAGCACCAAACATCTCATAAGTGCCGGTTTCTACATACACATCACCACCTCCGGTAATATCAGTAATATTGAGTTTAAAATCTTTTACACCCATTCTAAGGGCACCGCCCCACAATCCCAAAATGTCATTTCCTGTTACCGCTTCGCTGTTTGGCGGCATAACAATAGCGTTTGAAGTGTAGTGTGAAGCCAGGGCAAGGGAGTCTCCTTTTCTAACTTCTTCTCCAAAATTCAGAGCTTCTTTTCTTATGTGATCTTCAACACTTTTGCTATCTGTAGCCGTAGCATCTGATTCAGTCTTGGTAGTATCTGTAGTGGCAGTGTTATTGCATGCCAACTTAACCCCCTAAATAACTGGACACAAATTTAAATAAATAATTAATAAATTTGCAGTTATGGGAACACACAGAAAAACATGGAGTAAATCTGAGA
>JAYTNJ010000248.1:0-9768 GCA_043748345.1 Saprospiraceae bacterium | reverse complement strand
ATCTCCATCAGGATCAATAAAAACTTCAAAATTGTTTTCCTCAAATATAATCATGTCCTGCTTATCATAGGTCGCCCACAAGTGACTTTCCATTAACTCGGCAGCTATGTACAGATACTCTTCGTCCCATAACATCTTAACTCTGGTATCTAGATAAGGTTTAGCACGTATATCTCCCTCGATGTCTGTAAATGATTCTGTCCAGACCGCCCTAGACCAAGCCCTTTCACTCAGTTCTCCATCTATGGTCACTTTTATATCCTTGTCGATATAATTGCAAATATATGACCTGGGTGAGTAGATCATATTTTGTGTTTGCTGACCCACTACTGTCAGAACTTCACTAAAAAAAAGAAAGATCAAAAAGATTACTTTAAGAGGGTGTGTTGAAAATTTCATAGCATATTTTTTATTGGCAAATCTACTTGAAAAAGAAACAAAATGAAAAGAATTTAGGAATTTCATACAACAATCACGACAAAATGGCTTTTCATTTTATCAGACTGAAAATAAACAAATGGTGGAATTTTATCACACTTCCAACAGGTTAAACGTGCTCTGTTGGCCATTGTGACTCCCTGCTACATTTACCTGATTTTGTAAATGTCTTCATTTTTACAACTTCAAATTCATCAGGCAAGGGTTCAAAATATACGGTTGATTTTTCAGTGGGTGTCTTGCCATCTGTTGTGTATCTGATGATAAGCCCTGGAAATGTGCAATTTGCAGAAATCCTTCCATTTATTCTTTTAATACCAGGAGGAGGGATTCTGAATTCAATATTATCAAAAAGTCTCTCCAAAGAATTTAAAACTGTCTGCCCTATTTTGTTGGCAAATTGATTCCACTCATGAGCAAATTTTAAATTTCTTAGATTTTCATCCTCAATACTAGCCCATTCCGGCTCCTGAGCCCAGGCTCTTTCAGCTAGGGCAATCAATCTAGGCAGCATCATATACTCTAATCTTTCCTGACTGGATAAAGTTTCTCCCCACAACTGCCCCTGAATTCCTAAAATATTTTCCCTTCCGGTTTCATCCAATTTAATTGCCTTTGCATAAGCAGTATTACTATTGATTTCCTTACCCATCGCTGTCATAACTGCACTTTTATAAAATTTAAAAGGTAGAAATCTGAAGGTATCAATCGTATCATTAAAGCCCCCCCAATAAAACCCTTCTTCATCAGGATCTTTATCATAAGCAAAATCAAAATATAGGGATGGTGCATTCGAAAGTATGGTATCAAATCCTGCATTAGCAAGTTTGTATGGAGTGTTTTCTCCTCCGTCTCCCCATCCTGTATTCCAACAATATGGAATAAAATGATGATTTATGAATTTAAGGTTAGGTTCTTTGCTACCGTTTTGATGAGATAAAGCTATCTCTTCCCATCCTCCGGTTTTAATGCCGCGAATGGTAAGAATTTTTGAGACCTTGTGTAAAAAATAATCTGATAAATCAGAGATATCATTTAATTCCGGTGTCGAAGCTATAAGATTTTTGCATTCAGGAGACTTTTCCCACACTCCTTGTGGTACTTCATCTCCTCCTAAGTGCAAGATAGTGAGTTTTATATCAGCTTCTTCATACATACTTTTAATTTCGTCAACAACGTGTTCAATAAAACGATACGTAGAAGGTAGGGCAACATTTACAACATTTCGTCTCCAAAGCTGAACTGACTCATATTGTGACTCATCATCCCATTCTGTAAGCAAAAATTCATTTGCCTGATCAGGTTTATTTGCTTTCATAAACCTGTCATATCTTACTTCCATACATCTGATGGCCGCCCTGGCATGCCCAGGCAGATCTATTTCCGGAATTACATCTATATGGTTCAATGCAGCAAATCGAAGTATTTCAATAAAATCCTCTCTCGTATAAAATCCATTTCCTGAAGAATTTTGATCATTTATATCCGGGCCAGATCCATAACTTGGAAAAAGGCATTGGTCTTCGTTTATGGTATGCCCTCTCTTACTTCCGATATCAGTCAATTCAGGCAAACCATTTATTTCAATACGCCATCCTTCATCATCCGTCAAATGAATATGGAATTTATTCAATTTGAAAAGTGACATGATAGACAAGGTTCTTTTGATCGTATCTATTGAATGAAAATTTCTAGCTACATCCAAATGTAAGCCCCTATACCTTAATAGTGGTTGATCGGCAATAGAACAATGTGGTAAATTTATCACTTGATTGCTGCTTTCATTAAAGTTGATTACCATCATGATGATACTCTGTATGCCGTAAAAAACACCCGCTGATTCTGCACCGTGTATTCTTACTCCTTCTTCACTTATTTCTATTGAATAAGACTCATTATCATCTATGTCAATTTTAGTATTTCCATCCAATGAAAGCTGGACGTCACCTGTTCCGTTTTCAAATAATAATATCTGCTTATCCAAACTTTTATTCAGCATTATTTTCAAATGTCTGGCTTCATTAATCAAAGCTGAAGGGAATCCAATTTTTATAGATTCTGAGAAAGTATAAGTTTCAATATTTTTTTTATAGAAAACAGGTGTCGGGGAGATAGGACATATAGAAAACTTATCTAAAACACCCATATTTGCACCATCATCAAATCTTGATTTTGGCGTGGGTACCTGAAGAAAATCGTGGGGCGTACGTCTAAGCTGTTCCGGCTTGGTAAATGGCCTTACAATTATATTTTTTAAAACTTGTGGTACTTGCTCATTTCCATTCTGATCTTTGTAAACAATATAAAAACCTGTGGGTCTGTCTATAGATTTTATAGCCCAAAAACTCGCTGTAAATTGAATCACTACTGAATCGCCCGGCTTAATAGAAATAAAATCAACTGTGGGCTCAAGGCAAAATAAGTCACCGTTAACGTGGCAAATATTAAAGCCTTCGGATACTGAATCTGACTGAATTTTTCTTAGAAAATTAAAATAAACTGACCACCCTTTCACAAGTTCAGTCTTACTTTTATTTACTAATACTAATTCAGCTAAAAACTCCTCTTTACCCTGATAACTATTAGTGATTACATGATACTCAATCATGAGATCACTGCCTCCAGGTTGCTGAAATTCATTCACTTATCAATAAAATTATAATTAAAATATCACTTTTTATACTTCACTTGTTTCATCAGACACCACCGGCTTTAATGGGATGAGCCAACAAATAATGAAGGCTGGTATGGTGGCAAATAGTACCCAAATAAAAAATGTCTGATATCCCAGCATATCACTCAGATATCCGCTTAACATAGAAGGTATCATCACACCCAGATTCATGATGCCAGTCGCAAATGCGTAATGAGCCATTTTATAATTGCCGGGCGCAATCTGCTGCATCATAAATAAAGTCAGTCCAACAAAACCAAATCCATATCCAAAATATTCAATAAAAACTGCGGCAGTAATAAGTACCAAACTTGAAGGCAAAAAGTAAGCTAATAAAGCAAACATTGCAAATGGTAAGTTAAAAAAAGCACAAAGTACCAGTAATGATTTTGTGCTTAATCCTTTGCTGGAGACATAATAACCTCCTGTAATAGATCCCACCACGTAAGCAATCGAACCAAAGACTCCATATACCAATCCTATGTCAGAAGTACTCAATCCTAACCCTCCCTCCGCAATATCAGCCTTAAAAAACAAAGGGGCAATCTTTATGGCCTGGCCTTCAGCAAACCTATATAAAATGATAAAAAGTATGCCTATCCAAATATATTTTTTTTTAAAAAATGTTACTATCACATCTTTGAGCCTCGAAAAACCCTCACTTAGCGAAGCTACATGAACATTGGGTCTGTCTGCAGGCAGCATTTTGATATGGTAAAGCCCTACCAATATCATGATAATACCATATACAGACATAACAATAGTCCATGCTGAAACAACGCCGAGTTTCTCTTCCAATTGACCGGCCAAATATACCAACGCACCTCCTGACAGCACTTTTGCCAGATTATAGGCTGCTCCTTGCCAACCTATATACATGGCCTGCTGTTTAGCAGACAAAACATTAAGGTAAACCCCATCTACAGCCATGTCATGGGTTGCTCCACCAAACGCTACCATAGCCAGAATGGCAATACTATAGGCAAAAAAATTAGGCAGAGATAGCGAAAAAGCCACTAACCCAAACAGTACACCAATAGTTAACTGTGTAGTGATGACGAAAAATTTTTTGGTCTTGTATATTTCAAGAAACGGCCCCCACAGTGGTTTTAACGTCCATGGAAGCATGATCAGCGACGTCCAGAATGCTATTTGTGTATCAGATATACCCATATTTTTGAACATAAGGGCAGAAGCTGCTGCAATGGCCACAAATGGAAGACCCTGTGCAAAATATGCAGTACTTACCCATGTGATCGGAGAGTTTTTATTAACTTCTTTATTGGCCATAACGAATATTTTTACAAATTAAAATACTTTATTCAAGAATCACTTTACAATTATTTCATCAACAAATAACCAGGGTTTTTTACCTGCACCGGGTTGACCCTCAGATATTAATCCATGGTTTTTAACAATAAGTTTTATATAACGGGCTTTTGCTTTTAATGACCCGAATGTAAGTTCTGCCACCTTTGAAGAAGTAGAAATATTTTGTGTTTCTACAAGTTTTGAAAAAACCTTTCCATCATCAGATATCTGGACAATAACAGAAGATGGTAAATAGATCCATGATCCCTCCGCTTTAAAAAATCTGCAATCAATGGAATTAAAATCTATTTTAGAACCAAAATCAATAGTGATGGCAGCATCTGTAGAATCAAATCCTAACCATTCATCGTTTTTAAATCTTTGATTGATACCCTTTAGGCCATTAATGATGCTTTCTATGCCATTGCCGCTATATTTGGGTGAAGGCGCAGGGTCAGTGATTATCTTTGCATTGGTCGCAAGGTGAAAGTCAAACTCCATCCTGAGTTCCTTGCCTGACTTATTGCCCTTACCGGCCTGAAATATGTGCACACCTGATTCATTAATCTGAATCTCTTGTACCGTATCTTTTTTTTCTGTTGACTTCGCAGAAGATGTATGTGTTATTTCAGTTCCTTCCGGCAGCTCAAATCTAACATAAACACCTTTATTTTCAGATTTAATGATCTTAGGATTTAATTCATACATGTGATATGCAATATTGGCTCCATTTGATTTCCAGAAATCGTTATGCTTTTCGTACCTGCCCAAAAAAGCTTTATAATTTTTATTTTTCGACCACAGAGCTTCTGACATTGCAAGCCCTCTGGCATACACCATATATTCAACCCCGGGATAATCTTTTATATACTCCGTCCATAAATTAGCCTGACCACCGATGATATACTTTCTTTTATCTGCCTCAAGCTCCTCCGGCACAGGATTCCAATGATACACTTTTTCAACATTTAAAAAACCCCCAATGGCTAATGGTTCATCAGGCGATTCTGACTGATAATTATCAAAATAACAATGGCTCCCTGGTGTCATTATTACATTATGGTTTTGTCGGGCAGCTTCAAGACCACCATCTATACCACGCCAGGACATCACTGTGGCATTAGGTGCAAGACCTCCTTCAAGGATTTCATCCCAGCCGATGATTTGCTTGCCCTTAGCATTGATATATTTTTCCATCCTGGTGATGAAATAACTTTGCAAACCATGCTCATCTTGCAGGCCTTCTTTTTTTATAAGTTTCTGGCAATAGGTACTTTTTTTCCACGCTTCTTTAGGACATTCATCTCCGCCAATATGAATATATTTGGATGGAAATAATGATATAACTTCGTCAATAACATCTTCCAAAAACTTGAAGGTAACTTCATTCGGACAAAAAACATCTTCAAAAACACCCCAATGAGTAGCGGTTTCATATTTTTTATCTTCGCACCCAAACTCAGGATAAGCTGCAAGTGCTGCCTGAGAGTGACCCGGCATTTCGATTTCGGGAATGACGTTAATATTTCGTGAAGACGCATAAGCCACAATTTCTTTCACTTCTTCATGAGTATAAAACCCACCGTATCTTTGACCGTCATACTTTAATGGTGGTTCATTATTATGTCCTATCAATGTTTCTTTTCTGAAAGCTGCAATTTCTTGAAGTTTTGGGTACTTTTTGATTTCTAACCTCCAACCCTGATCTTCTGTAAGATGCCAGTGAAAATTATTATACTTGTAGTAGGCCATGTAATCCAGGTATTTTTTAATATCTGAAACGTCAAAAAAGTGTCTTCCGACATCCAGATGCATTCCTCTATACCCAAATCCCGGACTATCTTCAATAATGACAATCGGCAACGGATATCCATTATGAGTCACCATTTGTGATAAACTGGTTATGGCATATTGAAGGCCTGAAGCACCTCCTGTTGATATAGTCACTTTATCTTTCCCGACAACTATTTTGTAGGATTCCGCCACTGCACTTTTGTCAATTTTTATAAAGACATTAGCAGACTTTTCGTCTTCTACTAATTTTGCATTTTGTGTTTCACTTAACAGTTTTCGGAGGTATTCAGAACTTAAGTTGTCAGGAATAAATATTTTAAGTTCACTATTATCAGAGGTTGATCCCGATAATGTTACTAGATTAGGAGCAGGAATAATTCCTATATCGGCGTCACTAAAAGTGCTTTTTTTCTTTAACTCACATGATATCAATAAAAGAACTGATAAAAATATCACAGCCGATTTGATTGAATGCATTATCATACTACATGGTAAAGAAAAGAATCATACATTGCCATTACATCCCTTTTTTATTAAAAAATCCTAAAATAATTTCGTTTTATTTCTTTAGCAATCATCTAAAATAGCCATGACATATGATACTGAAATAAATATTAAAATTTCCATCTTACAAAAGCCTCCATAGCTTCATACTCTGCAAGTCCAAGGACATTATACAAATCAGCTGTCTCTTTATTTCTATCTTCTGCTCTTTGCCAGAATTCTCTCGTATCCTCACCTGGGAAAACCGGGTGATCTTTTTGAGATTGGTGCATAAAAATAGCCCTTCTTTTTCTCATTAATTCGACTGGACTGATGGGGACTGCCATTTCAATTTCGTCAATTGGCCATTCATGCCAAGCGCCTCTATACAACCACAAATAACAATCTTTCCACCATTTCTGGTCACGGCTACGGTCAAAAGCTTCAAAAATAGCATCAAGACAAACCCTATGGGTACCATGTGGGTCTGCAAGATCGCCGGCAGCATACACCTGATGAGGCTTCACTTCATTGAGCAGATTGACAATAATATCATAATCAGCATCAGTCAACTTGTTTTTTCTTACCCCGCCTGTTTCATAAAATGGCATATCGAGAAAATGAATATTTTTTTCTCCCAGGCCGCAAAACATAGCACCACTTCTTGCTTCTTCTCTTCGTATTATGCCTTTCAGTATCCTTAACTCTCTTATATCGGATTCATTATGATCCTTTTTATCAATAAATTTTGATATCTTCTGTACTGTTTTGTAAAGTTCAGGGTTGTCTATTCCCATGGCTTTGGCAAAGTCTCCTAAAAACTCCGCATATCTCCATGCATCGATATCATGAACAGCAATATTTCCACTCACCTGATAGGCCACATGTACTTCATGGCCTTGCTCCACCAGTCTAAGGAAGGTACCTCCCATAGATATTACGTCATCATCTGGATGCGGGCTGAAAATGATTACTCTTTTTTTGCTTGGATTTGCCCTTTCTGGTCTGTTTGAATCGTCTGCATGTGGTTTACCCCCTGGCCAACCGGTAATAGTATGCTGAAGTTTGTTAAATATTTTAATATTTAAACTATAGGTTGAATTATATTCAGCTATAAGCTCTGAGAGTCCATTATTGATATAATCTTCATCAGTAAGTTTGAGCAATGGTTTTTTAAGCTTTAAGGATAACCAGATAACAGCTTTTGCTATCAGCTTGTCATCCCAGTTGCAAATACCTGCCAACCATGGTGTTTTGACTTTTGTCAGTTCTGACGCTGCTGCTGCATCCAGATAAAATTTTACGTTATTATGGTTTTGAAGATAGGTAGCTGGCACCATTTCAGTAATATCCCCTTCAATAGCATGCTGTACTACACTTGCTTTGTGGCTTCCCCATGCCATAATAAATATTTGTCTGGCTTTAAGTATTGTACTGATGCCCATTGTGATAGCGCGATAAGGGACATATTCTTCTTTCCCAAAATCCTTCACAGCATCCACCCTTGTGAGATGATCGAGTTTTACCAAACGGGTTTTTGATGACAACCACGATCCCGGTTCATTAAAACCTATGTGTCCTGTGCGCCCGATACCTAAAATCTGAATATCTATACCACCCAATAACTCAATTTTCTTTTCATACTCAGTACAAAAATTTTCAACGTATTCTATGGGAATATCACCATTTGGGATGTGGACATTTGCGGGGTTAATATCTATATGACTGAAAAGGTATTCATTCATAAACTTTACATAGGACTGGTTGGCGTCAGGTCTTAAAGGATAATATTCATCAAGATTGAAAGAAATAACATTGACGAATGAGAGCCCCTCTTCCCTGTGCATTCGTACTAGTTCGTTATATATTTTTATAGGAGAAGACCCCGTTGCAAGTCCGAGTACAATATGTTCACTTTCCTGTTGCTTTTGCCTGATGCAAAGAGCAATGTATCTAGCAATCTGAATAGCTCCTTCGTCAGGATTGTCCCATAATTTGATTGGAATCTTCTCAAAGGTTTTTAATTGGTACTTAAGGCCGGTAGATAATTCTGTTTGAGCTGCGGCAGGAATATAATTCATTATTACCAAAGTTTGTTTAGTGCAAAATTAATGATCTTGTGCTCGTACACGGCATTTTTTGCATTATTTTTATAAAAAATATTTCTTGTCAATAAAAATACCGTTATTTGAGACAGAATCTAATACTTCAAAATCGTTGTGAAACTTGACACTAATCAATTGACCAGAATCTTATTATTGACATTATTTTGTGCACTTTCATCATATAGATGCACTCAACCTACTTCAAGAAAAACAATTGAGAAACCTCAACCTATCAAAGGAGTATGGATGACCAATATAGCCAGCGAAGTGCTATACAGTCACCAAAACATCGTTGATGCCGTAGCATTGTGTGACAGCCTGGGTTTCAATCATATCTTTGTAGTCACCTGGAATGACGCCACTACTACATATCCCAGTAAAATACTCAAAGAACTGACAGGAGTGGAAATACAACCCGAGTTCAAAGGAAGAGATCCTCTGAAGGAACTCATTGAAGCTGCACATAGAAAAAATATCAAAGTGCATGCCTGGTTCGAATTTGGTTTTTCATGTTCTTACAAAAAAGAAGATGGAGGATCTATCATTAAAGCAAAGCCTCATTGGGCTTCTAAAGATATACATGGAAAATTGGTTACTAAAAACAATTTCCAATGGATGAACGCTTTTCACCCTGAAGTCCAATCATTTATGACTTCCCTAATATTGGAAGTCGTAAATAATTATGATATTGACGGCATTCAGGGCGATGATAGACTTCCTGCGTTACCTTCTTCAGGAGGATATGATGAATACACTGTTGAAAAATACAAATCCGAAAATAGTGGTAGCGCTCCTCCTGAAAATGAAAAGGATTTTAACTGGATAAAATGGAGATCAGGTAAATTGAATGAATACTTAGTAAAATTAACAACAGAGGTTCGAAAAATAAAACCTAAAATAACTATTTCAATGGCTCCCAGTATTTATCCATGGTCAGAAGCCGAATATCTTCAGGATTGGCCA
>JAYTNJ010000247.1:0-7242 GCA_043748345.1 Saprospiraceae bacterium | reverse complement strand
CTATAACTCCACTCACAGCATTGGATCTGCCGCCTCTGAAAGGTCCTATATTTCTCCACTTCAGGCCTTTGAAATCATCACTGTTAAAACCATTAGCCTGAACTACGGGTGCAGGTATTGCGGTCTTTTTTGCTTTTTGGGCAAGTACAGACCCACAAATGATTAAAAGTACTGATAAAAGAAAAAAATGTCGTTTCATGGCTTTTGTTGGTTTATAATGAATTAAAAATATCTGTGATCAATAGGAGCCGTTATTGGCTATGCTAATTCAGTTTGCAGCTATGACATTTGCTTTTATACAAATTTATTTGACAAATGTATAACAATATTCCATTTAGGTCAGAAGAAAATAGAAAATTTTATACTGAAAAGAAAATTATTTATATCTTTTTTGGTGGGTGATATAACCAATAAATACATAAGGACTATTTAAATATTCCTTTGTTGATACAACATTTTTTAAACTTTTTTCCGCTTTCGCAGGGACACGGGTCATTTCTTCCTATTTTATTTGAGTTTACATTGGGTTTGGAAGTGACGGAAATATATGCACCTGTATTAGAATCATGATCATCATCTTGATTGTCAAATTTTTCTCCTTTAAATACCGAAATCATACAATCTAAAAGAAAAGTTTGAAACCCATTTTCATAATCAGGTAAAAAAGGTGCTTTCTCTTCTTCGGATAATGGTTTGGTTTGATTTAATTTCAAATAATTTTCGGAAAAATAGTCTTTTAAATCTTTTGGAAAGTGCCTTATTAAATACTCATGTTTCCAGGTATTAATTTCTATAAGATGACTTTCATAAGAGCCAAAGTATGAAACGTCAATTTTATCTGCATCAAAAAATGGTTTAGCCTTTTCTATCAGTGGAATATTATTCAAGTAAGTAGCTTTTGCTACCATCATTGTTAAGAAATATGAAGGAATGAACGAGTCATTCTCGAGGTTATTTAAGTACAGTTCAACTATTTGATGATAACAACTTATTAGTTTCTTACTCTGTAAAAACCCGTGTAGTACCAATTGAACCAAGGCTTCAAAAATCTCAGACCTAACCATATCGTCCATGTTTTCATCCATCAAGAGGGAAAGGAGAGGATCGGGGTCATTTTTTCCAAAATTAAATGCAATTTTTGCAACTACATTGTCTTCATTTTCATGCCAGAAAAATTCAACAAACACCTTATCTTGATTTAGATTCAATAAAAATAATGGATATGCTTCATTATAATTTAGGGTACTCAGAATTTCAAAAGCCATCACTAAAGTGTTGCAATTTTCACGTTCAATTGTATCAAAATTGTGATAAATACTTACGCATATTTTATATAGTTCTTTACATAGATATTCTTTATTGTATTTGTACAAAGGATTTGCATCATTTTCAAATAAATCTTCGTGTGTGATCACTTCGAATATTTCCTCATCATAAGATTGTTCCTGAATATTGAGTGGTAACCTATTTTTATGTATTGTTGAAGTAAATTTGTGATTATAAAATTTTAAATTAGATAATTTTGCCCCTTGGTATTTTAAAACGTCTGGTACAAGATCCTTTTCATTTGGATACAATTCCCATAATAATTTAAGAATTTCTCTTGCCTTGATTAAATCTGTCTCTTTAAGTGCCAAATCAAAAAAGGCATGATAAAAGACTTTTACTTCAGAATAATGATACTTGTCCTTTGGAAATCTTTTTGTAATATCCATCTGAGCCCCCAACCACTTTTTTGCTTCTTCTAAAGCATCTTCATGGATGAGTCTGGTGGCACGTTGAGTTACCCCAAAAATATAATCAGGAAATTTATCATTGATTGTATTTAATAGTTCTGTAGCCAGATCATTTTTACCATTTTTGTGATATGCGGCATATAAGTAGTTATAGAAAATAGGAATATCAGGATATTGAGAAATAATATTTTTCAATTTGATAATTATTGAAAAATCTATAACTTTATCTCCGTATACCTTGTAAAATAAACTTTCAGACATCAATTCCAGTTCCAGATTATTCAAAGAAATGGGTTCGAAAGTGATATTTAGATTATACTTCTTCTTAAAAAATTTGGTTATATTTGATGGTTTTTTTGCCTCCATTATTTTCTATAAATTACTCTTGTTTGTTGTATTTTTATTAGTTAAAACCCAATTTACATCGGCTCAAAATGAATTTATTGCTCCATTGTTAGGCAACTAAATTCATTGGGATGGATAAGAAAAATTATCTTTTATTTTGCTTAATTGATATGTTCAGTATATATAATGTTTTTCTAGAAAATTGAATCCAATATTCTTCAATATTTTCATCAAATAATATCATTCAAATTCAACGACTTCTTCCCCTGCAATCACAGTTGCAGTATATTCAAAACAAGCTTGAATTTGTATTAAATTGTAGTGAGGGTAGTTTAATAAAATTTGTTCAATGTAACAACCATCAGCCAATTTTCGCAATATTAATCCAACAGAAATCAGCATACCATTAATGATGGGCTTGCTAACAAAATTTTAGGGTCTCTTGTGATAATTGAATTATTCATACTTGACAAATTTAATAATTTAAAATTATTTCCATCTTATGTTCCTAACCTTTAGTCAACTAATAAAGTTCATGTTTACAATAGTTTTCATTTTTTTATCAAATAAATGAGTAGAGATATTGATACTTTGCATTTACTCATCCCCCGACCCCTTCTCTTAAAAAAGAAGTGTGTGATGCTTGCCGAGCAAGAAGAATTGAGTATTAAATTTTGGATTAACCATCACATCTTTTATTGGTCTTTCTATTTTCAATTTAAAGCTTCTTCATGATTGCCATTGAAAATGGCAAGGCCATTATGGTTATCCTATGAAATATTTATCTTCTCTGTCAAATCCAAAAAATATTGTTTAGACCAGATGTTGAGTTCAATAGGATTGACGATAAAACGCTGCACATCAAATCTAGCACCGTCAATGTCTAGTTGATTTATCTTCTTAATCAATAACTCTCTAAACAGATCAGGAGTAAGTCTCTTACCCGTAGAAAAATGCCCACTCTCCCAAGCTCGAGTTTCAAGATGGGCCAGATTTAATTTTGAGCCCCGTTTTATATACCATTCCATATCATACCAATCCCTCCCTTTGACACGACTCTTCCACTCTCTAAACAATAATGCGTGCATCTTACCTGCAAAAAGATACTCCTCTCTAAAAACGGAGACATAAAATGAATATGGTTTGATCAGCAGTTTTTGTTCTGTTTTAAAATTGAGCGGTGGATTACGATCTATTTCAATTTTAATTTTGACCTCAGGCTCTGCTCCATTTTTTTTATCTTTAAATGATATGACATTCCACTCCGTATTGTCTTTAAGAAATGCTGACTCCACGGCATTTGGATTGACTTTTTGTTTGATCGCCAGTGATACTGCTAGATTGAGAAGCTTACATTCATCTTCTATATATTGAAAGTAATTCTCTAATGAAAAATTCATATTTTTTTCATTCAAAGAAAAATCGATATCCTCCGAAAACCTTTGCATTCCATAGATAATCCTGAGCGCAGTACCCCCATAAAATGAAGCATGATCAAAAAAATCACTCCTCGCCAGGCCTGATAATGCGATATATTGTAAAATTTCTCGCTTAGCATGCTGAACCTCATAAGCAGTCTTGCATTCGTAGGATGTCAGCCATTCATCTATCATGATCGATATGCTTTACACAATCTAATAAAATGCCGGATTAATCGTGGCTTCGGTCCATATTCAAGACATTCTTCAAATATCTCTCTATTTGCATTAGCAAAATAATCAAGATCGATGCGCTGATCATCTTCCAAAAAATATATCATATCGCTATAACTGGTGATCTGCAATCGCTCCGATGTCCATATCAAATCACAAAGTGCTTTCTCCGGACTGGCCATCAAAAAAGTACAAAACGACGAAACATTCAGAGATCGGATGCCGATATAAAAAACAGCATCAGGTATATGATGATAAGAAAACCTTCCGAGCCTATTATCTATAATTTTGGATCTTTTGGTGGTGGCAGACTCTACCGATTGTATGCCATCTGTCAGCAATCCATAATATGATAATGCCGAGTATCTGCTGACATAAGATACACCGTAAACAGCATTAGCTACATTATAAGGCAGGTATAAGTTTTTCTCATTTGGATGACCAAGTACGTAATATCCCCTGATCAAAGGTATGAGCTCTCCTTTTTTGGTCATATGAGATATTTTGTCATTGCGTCGCCTGTATTCGCCCAATGACTCATAGACCACAGAGTGGCTCAGAGGAAGATCTTCAAAATTATTATTTACCATTTTGTGTATGTATAAACGGATTATATCCGATTAACAACGCAAATATACACATTTTTTTGTATAAAATAATTTTATTGCATTTTTATGCTGTTATAAACGGTTTTTTTCCGATTATTTATGATATAATATACATTTTATATAATTCTATTGATAGAATGGGGCGTATATCAATAAATTCTTGTTATTACAAGCTACATTTCTGCGATCTTTTTACCTACCCAAGGCAGACAGGCTCGTCCCCCGACCCCCTTCTCTTAAAAAAGAAGGGGAGTGATGAAGTCTCAAATCGTTTGGTTTCTTTTTGGATGGGGTATATAAAATTTAAAAAAAATCTACTATCACTTGGCCAAACAAAGCAATTTTACTCATCCCCCGACCCCTTCTCTTAAAAAAGAAGGGGAGCTATGTTTCCCAGACCAGAAGAATTTGTGTTTTCAATTTTTTGTGAAATCCTAGTTTATTCATCCATAAAAAGGATAAGCCAACTGTCAGATAACATAGGCTTTATATTGTAATAAATACTAATATTACATGTAATATTGCGGTTAAGCATTAAATTTCCATGTAATTTTAGTAAATAAAAGACTTAACTGCCTTCAGCAGGCACCCAGAAAAGTAAGAGAAATAATGAAATTTTTATCCGAAATTTCAATGGAAGCGTTTTTTGTTTAGCATTGCATTCTTTGAATACAATTTACTCTTAGCCTGCAATCGGAGATTACAAGGCCATTAACAGGACCATTAAATGATTTCATGTGATTGCTTTTAGCTTGTTGGCAGAGTAGCGGATTGGCTGTTGGCATATTAGCTATTGGTCTTTAGCTATTCAGGAAAAAAAATAACTGGCAGTATCTTTAAGATTTTTACTAATCTCCTCTAATGATCTATTGGATACACCGTGTTCAACAGCAAAATTTGACCAGGACTTTATAGATTCGTGCACTTCTGCTACTATGGTATCTACATTCTTAACACCAAAATGATCTGCCAGTGCTTTGACATTCTTTAGACTTGGTGACCTTTGTTCGCCCGCAACTGCAGTACTTCGGTATGTATTTATGCCATAAGAAAAAGTCAAATCATAAGCGGGAGCTAAGCTAAACTTACCATCCCGATCTGTGATAAAAGAAAAATTCTTACTATGGTCATCTTTATTATGGGCTAAAACATTAAAAATAGCTAGCCTCAAAACGCGCTCATATGCATCAAAGTTTCTTTCTAACTGAAACGCAGCATCCATAATATGACCATAATCAATATTACTATTTCTAAAATTATCATGAAGTAAACCAGAAACGGATATAGTATGAATTCTTTTTGCACCTAGTCGATCAAACCTTTTGGTCGCAAAATAAGATCGTCCTTCTTGTCCTTTTATAAGCTTGCTCGGCGACACCACTATCCCAGCTCTTTCTGCCATCAGCATATAACAATACTCTATAGCTGCTATATCCTCATAATCCGTATCACTTTTAAATTTCACTATGTGTAATTCGTAATTCGGATCTGTGTTTTCTTGATAACGAACATCTTGGTTACCTTTATGTATCCAAGCATCAATTTTGGGTCGAGCACCTCCTGAAGACCCTCCCAGTACAAATAAGTCATCAATACTCTTTTGACTATCCTGGCTATAAAATTCCATTGCTTCTTTATGCAATTGGTCTATGGTCTTGACGATTTCAGCATTGTCCTTTTGCAGTGAAGGTGTATATATTAGTCCTCCCTTTGATGTATTTGATAATGAAGAAAGTTGTAATAATATGTTCCTTTCATTGGTTGGAATATTTTGCTCATGAAAATATCTCTGCATCAATAACTGCCCCCATCCATCAGGAAGCGAATCATAAAAAACGCCGAATAGATGATCAAAATATACCACGTCAGAAAATTGGACTTTTTGATCAAATGTCAATTTAAAGGGAGATAAATTAAAACCCTTTGCTATGTATTCTTTAGCGTATTTAAAATAAACCTGCTTCCCTTCCATAAGCAATTGACCACAGAATAATTCCTGATCATAATGCTGTAGATGCACGTCCAGTTTGTCTATCATTAGATATCAAACTTTTTTAGAGTAGCCTTATCAATCTCTTTTGACAAAAAAACCATATCAAAATCATCAAGCCTCCCTAATACTGCAGCTATTTTAGTCAGTGATTCTAATGAAATAGCACCCTTATGTTCAAATCTTTTGATACTTGACAATGATAGTTTTGTTCTTTCTGCCAATTGTTCCTGCGTGATGGATTGTTGTTTCCGTAAAGCCCTGCACCTTGCCGATAAAGCAAGCACCGTTTGATTTACGGATTTAATATTTTGATACATAATAGCTCATATATGAAACATTATAACCAATATTAATAATAATTGGTTCAAATATCAGCCATTTTAATGGTCTTGCAAATTCAATTTGCAAGTGTACCGTGCATGTTGCAAATTCAATTTGCAGAGGAAGCTTTTTTTATTTGGCATTGCATTCTTTGAATGCAATTTACTTCAAGTTTGCAATTGGATATTAAAAGGCCATTAGATAATTGCCGGGAAAATCCCCCCATTTGCCTATCAACCCTGCTTTTACAGGATTATCCAAAGTATAGCTGATCATATTGTTCAACATCTTTTCATTTCGGATGTATATGTCATAGCTTTCTCTTTCCCAGAATTGGCCTTCTTTACCCAGTAATTTATTTGCATATTTACCGGAAGGTCCCTTGATTCGTTTCATGATGACATTCAGATGCGTATAGGTCTCCATCTAATCTTCATCCGTTGTATCATCCGTCTATTGAATACTTGTATCTATCATGATGTGTACATGATTGGACAGGATCGAATATGCTTTCAAATCATAAAACTGAGAATCAAATCTATGCAATTCTTTTAACTCATCCCCCGGCTCTTTCTCTTAAAAAAGAA
>JAYTNJ010000246.1:0-5663 GCA_043748345.1 Saprospiraceae bacterium | reverse complement strand
ACTTATACAGTAACTGTGACCTCATCGAATGGATGTACTTCTACATCTAGTACTTTTGTAGACCAAAACAAAACACCACCATTGGTCACAGCAACGAATGATGGCCCACTCACGTGCACAAAAACAAGTGTGACATTGACGGCAACAGGTGGAGGAAGCTATATATGGAGTGGAGGAGGCACATCTTCTATAAAGTCTGTTTCGGAACCTGGAACCTATGTAGTTACAGTGACAGCATCCAATGGTTGTACGTCTAGCGCAAATACTACTGTACAGCAAAATATTGTCCAAATGACGGTTACTGCGACAAATGATGGGCCACTTACCTGTACAAAACTGAGTGCTACACTTACAGCGACAGGTGGTGGTACTTATGAATGGAGCGGTGGAGGTAATTCATCTACAAAATCTGTGACTCTATCAGGTACCTATACAGTAACAATAACATCGTCTAATGGATGTACAGCTACGGCGACTACTATATTAAACCAGGATATCACTCCACCTTCAGTAGTATCAACAAATGATGGACCTCTTACATGTATTAAGATAAATGCAACGCTTTCAGCAACCGGAGGAGGAACTTACTCATGGAGTGGAGGCGGTACTTCGTCAATTAAGATTATATCTTCTCCAGGAATATTTACGGTAACAGTGACATCTTCCAATGGATGTTCTGCTACTGCAAACACTACAGTAGAGCAAAATATTACACCACCTACCGTAAGTGTAAATAATGAGGGTATTCTTACATGTTCGACCACAAATATTTTACTTTCAGCATCAGGTGGAATAAGTTATGTATGGAGTAATGGTGCCACGTCATCTACAACTTCTGTGACTTTACCAGGATTATATACGGTGACAGTAACAGCATCTAATGGTTGTACCGCTACCAGCAACACCTCAATTGACCAAAATATCACTCCGCCATCAATCACTGCCAGTAACGATGGTCCGCTTACTTGTATCAAAACAAGTGTAATACTGACGGCAACAGGAGGTGGTAATTATGCATGGAGTGGAGGAGGCACTTCCTCAAGTAAATCAGTTACATCTTCTGGAACTTATACGGTAACTGTCACATCAGCCAATAGATGTACTGCCACAGCTATTACTATCGTTGAAATACTTAATACTGTACCTACTGCAAGAATCACTGGCAACAATAAAATTTGTGAAGGTGGAAAAACTACTTTGACGGCAAGTGGCGGTTCAGCATATATTTGGAGTACAGGCCAGAGTTCTGCTTCAATTGAAGTTCAACCTATTGTAAATACGTCATATACTTTTACTGTTACAAATGCCCTTGGATGTACTTCATCCGTTTCAGAAACAGTAATGATTAAACCTAAGCCGGATATAGATTTAGATGGACTGGATAAAATATGTAAAGGAGATTCTTCATTTATAGTTGCTACCGGATATACAAATAATGAATGCCCCGGGGTTTGTAATGTTGCACAACCTCAAGTGCTTGCCTCCTGGAATTTGAATGCTTGTCAATCAGTTATGGACCTTGGGACTCACCTCGACTATTCTGAATTTGTTCCGATAGTATCCAAAGCCAACTGCACAAACGTGACCGCAGGAAATGTACATCGATTACCTGGAAATAAACATTCATGCACTCCTGGACCAAACGGAAGTATTGCGATGTGTATAGGCTCGCAAAAAACCTGTAATCCTGCTAAGGTGAATTATAGCCAGGCTTTAAGATTTCAGATTACTTTGACTCCTGCTCAATCAGGTCAAATAACTGGTCTGGAGTTTTTTGAGCAAAGCCCTGAAAGATTTCAATGGGTTGACGGGGTTAGTGGGGCAAACAATTTTGCAAAAAAGTTTCTTCTTAGAATCAGTAAAAATGGAGAATACATTTATTATGAAGATGATATAGCCACTAAAAGAACATGGGGAGTTCAAATCTTCAATTTTGATAATAACGATAATTTCAGGACACTGGTATCCGCTACGTATTTATTTGAGCTGGTTCCATATTGTACTGTAAACAATGGTGCGTCTGAGTCAGTGTGGGACATTGATGAAATTAAAGTTTTAGGAGGTTGTTGTGCAGGCTCAGCAGTTGAGATTCCCACGTATAAATGGTCAAACGGTGACTCAGGTACTTCAATAACTGTTAAACCTACTGAAAATACTAAATACACCGTGACGGTAACAGATTGCTGTGGATGTACTAATGTAAAAGAATATGGTATAGTCGTTGCCTGTCTGATGGCAGATCTTGGGCCTGACAGGATGATCAGTATAGGCCAAACCGTCACATTGACACCTGTGATCACTGGTAAATCAATTTGTGATCAATCTAATCCTGACAATAACGGAGTGAAATATTTATGGTCCAATGGGGCGACCACCTCAAGTATTACCGTGACACCTTCTGCTTCAACATTTTATAGGGTTACAGTTACCGATTGTAATGATTGTGTTGATACAGAGAGTCTTTCTATCCACCTGATGATGCCAAGACCTGTGGTTGTCTATCCAAATCCGGCATCTGACAGGGTAAATTTAGTTTCAGAGTCAGAATTTGACCGAGAACTTAGTGTTAGAATTTTAAGCTCTGATGGTAAAACTGTAGTAACCCATCATCCTGAAATAGTATTTAACTCAACCACTAATATATCCATAATCATTCCTGATAAGATTACAGACGGTATGTATTATATAGAAGTCAGGACTGGGTTAGAGAAGTTTACAGAAAAACTGATGCTAATCAAGAAATAAGAACACCACAGAAAACTTGAAAAGGCGATAAATAGATAGATCGGATTATAGGTTTTTTGAGGTGTTGGTTCAAAATAAAAACGCAGTTGCAAAAATTAATTTACAACTGCAATTTTATTTTTTATGGTTCGAATTGTTTTGTTATGCTTTACCAACAAACTTGTTGACAGCAAAACTTGCTTTATTTATCACATCATAATTGATATAATAAATGTGATACTTTCCGGTGATTTCCACCGAGACTACACCAGACATTCTCAAAATTTTGAGATGCTGCGATGTAATACTTTGTTCTAAGTCAAGATTGCTGTAAATTTTGTTGACATTGATTGATTTGTGTGAATCAATAAATTCCAAAATTTTTAATCTCAACGGGTGAGCAAGAGCTCTCATCAACTCCGACGAATAATGTAACTTATCATTGTCGAAAGTAACCTTTGTACCTCTCATGTGTTTTCCTTATTTTAAATTTTAAGACCTTGGCACAAATATGAAGAGTTATTTTTAATTGACAAAGGAAATATTAAAAAAAAATGTAATTTGTCTTAAAAAAAATCTAAACTTCCTAAATAAGTGGCTTAAAACAACGGAATGGGTAAAAAATGGCTACATAAATTGTTGATGTTCATTAGCTAAAATACAATGACTGAAAGTATAATCTTAACTGGTTAAATCTTCAACCAATGAAGAAATCTGCCCCAGCCTCTCTTTGTCAAGGGAGTAATATATAAACTTACCCTGTCTATCAGTCGCCACTACTCCAGCTCGCCTCAATATGGCAAGATGTTGAGATGCTACTGACTGTTCCAATCTCAGTTTGATATAAATATCAGTTACTGTCATGGTCTCACCATCTTCTAAAAGATCAATGACTCTTTGGCGAAGTTTGTGGTTTACAGCTCTTAGGACTAATACTGCTTTTCTCAGGTCAGCATAATCTAACTGAACTTCCTTTCCTCCTTTCTTTAATGTAACGGTTTCGTTCTTCTTATTTCTCATGCGAAATGATTTGTTAGTTCACGGAATTCAGGTAGGATAATTCAATAACCATACCAAAGATTTACATGAGCAAGAATTATTTTTAAATTATTTTTATATTGCAATTATAAATATGTATAATAAACTATTTATCTGAATAAAAAGTTCAAAATGTTAGAATAATTTCTTATTTGATTTTGTGATGTACGGAGCTTTAAAATAATTAGGAGTATAATAAGCTACATCAACAAATTGTTGTTCCTTATAGTATTTAAATGAAGACAGGCTCATAAAGGAAGATGAAGTCACTGAATGATGCATAATAATTGCATCTGATTTGTGATGATTGTAATACTTTGCCGCTCCATTTCCACATATGTGTATTTTTTGATTTCCTGATACTAATGATGAGAAAGGATCATTTTCAATGATAATGGCTCCCGTATCTTGATATTGAGAGTAATCATGTCTGAATATAGAAGTATACACCTCCATTCTGCGTGCATCGATCATAGGTATAATCAGATCATCGACCGCCACATGATTAATATCAATGCCGCAAGCCAAAATTAATAGGCTATCAATAGCTATCAAAGGAATATCTTTTGCATAACATATTCCTTTTGCTACAGATACTCCTACACGCAGTGACGTGTAAGATCCAGGGCCATCGCTGACAGCAACGGCATCCAGTTGAGAAAAATTAATCCCTGCATTATCCAGGCATTGTTTGATCAGTATTGTAATTTTTTCCGAATGACTGTTAGGTTGAATATCTTCAACAACAAAAAGGGTAGCGCCATTTTGTGATAGCGCCACGGAACATATTTCTGAGGAGGATTCAATTTGGAGAATGAAGCTCATTTTTATTTGGCTCCCAATAGAGTCTTATATCTTTTAGTATCACGAAGCACAGAGATCGCTTCTTTGATATCTGTATCATCATCTAGGGTTTGCTGTACTTTACCTTTCTGAAAGTAATATCGGGTTATGATTTCTTTTTCTATTAAGTTTATTATTTGTTCTTTGGCTAGTGATAACTCATTTGCTTTTGAAGAATTAATTTTATTTTGTAATTTTTGAATTTCCTCCAAAATGTCTTTCGATGAAGATTTTTCGAAATCCTTCTTTGCTTCATTTAAGTGTTTTTCTAAAGGCATTTCATAAGTAAACTCCTTCTTTTTTAAAAAATCTAAGAATGGCTGATAATCTTTAAAAGAGAATCGACCTACTCTTTCAATACTATCTTTGCCTTTACAATAAACATTGGCAAACTCATAAATCATGTATTGATCCAATAGTGCTTTTGTCACGGGGCTTAATACTTTTCCTTCGGTTTTAACATCAGGTGATACTCCACCACCATCCAGTACTGTTCGGCCATTTTTTGTTTTGAATTTTGAACGCTGGGTATCCGGAATATCTTTAGGTTCACCATTTTCATATTCTACTCCTTGTATACATCTCCCACTGGGTATATAATATTTCGATATTGTGAGTTTGAGTCTGGCATTATAGGGAAGTTCTTTGGTGTTTTGTACAAGACCTTTACCAAATGATCTTTGGCCAATGAGCACACCTCGATCCATATCCTGAATCACACCGGAAACTATTTCTGAAGCCGAAGCAGACCTTTTATCGATAAGAACAGCCAATGGTATTTCAAGATCAACAGGAGGGGCCATGGTTTTATAAGTCTGGTCTCGTTCTTTTATTTTGCCTTTTGTAGTTACTACTATTTCTCCCTTGGGTAAAAATATATTGCAGATATTAACTGCTTCATGTAACAGACCACCTCCGTTTTGTCTGAGGTCAAGTATTACTCCGGACATATTAGGATTTTTTTCTTTCAGTTCATTGAGTGCTTTAGAAATATTTGCACCGGCATTTTGTGTAAATACAGTTAATGAAATATAACCAACATCATCAGATACGAATCC
>JAYTNJ010000245.1:0-9906 GCA_043748345.1 Saprospiraceae bacterium | reverse complement strand
GTTTAGTGATTTAAAAATTTAAGATTGATGCAAATAACTAAATTTGAAAAGTGCGCCCAAGTTAATAAAAATAAATCTAGCTATATACCTTTGTATTTAGTAATCTCGTTTTTATGATTCACTCTGGCATGATGCATAATAAAAAAAACGGTCACAAATGTTGTATCTATGACCGTTTATATTTGAGTATTTTTGGATACTGTGTCAGACTGTAAGAATATCTTTCTCCTTTACTTCTATCATCTTATCAATTTTAGCCATATAAGTATCAATAGTCTTCTGCACTTCATCTTCCTTACGTTTACCTAAGTCTTCAGGAAAACCATCCTTCACTTTTTTCTTAATGAAATCCATGACTTTGTGCCTATGTGCTCTTATTCCTACTCTTGATTCTTCCGCAGCGTGTTTAGCAAGTTTTACCATATTGAGACGTCTTTCTTCGCTCATTGGCGGTATCATAAGACGCACTACTTCTCCATCATTCATAGGGGTGATGCCCATATTGGCTTCAAATATGGCACGTTCGATAGGTGCAAGAGATTTTTTTTCCCATGGCTGAATACTTATAGTGCGCGCATCGGGAGTGGTAATATTTGCAACCTGTGTTAATGGAGTAGGTGCTCCGTAATATTCAATCATAAGACCGTCCAACATGGCAGGGGATGCTTTTCCAGCTCGAATTTTATTCAATTCGAAAGCAAGATGTTCAATGGCTTTATCAAAATGCTCAAAAGTCTGAACTATAGTTAATTCAATTTCTTCAATCATTTTATATGTTTAAAAATTTCAGGCAAATTAATTTAATTCCGATTAAAAATTAGTCTCTGTTTGCTCCAAGGAATGAAAGTAGAAAATACAAAAACATCACCAAAGCACCTAATGCCTGAGAAACATATGTCATAGCTGCCCACCAAAGTGCATCTTTAGCTCCATCATGCTCTGCACCTCTCATATAACCTGAAGTATCCAGCCAGGCTAATGCACGGTTGGAAGCATCAAACTCTACCGGTAATGTCACCAGACTGAAAAGGGCTGTAAGTCCAAAAGTAGCTACAAGGATTATCAACAAGGTAGTGCCTCCTATTCCTGCTCCAAGTCCAAACATAACACCCATGAATAAAAATTGCTGAATGCTTGAACTGAACTGCACTATTGGCACCAGCTTTGACCTGAGTTGAAGCATACTGTAAGCTTGATTGTGCTGCACGGCATGACCACATTCGTGCGCAGCCACGGCTGCTGCTGCTATAGTTCTGCCATTATACACATCCGGGGACAGCGCAACTGTTTTATTGGAAGGATTGTAATGATCTGACAAAAAACCCTGACCCATGACGACCTGAACATCATGTATATGATAGTGTGCCAGCATATCTTCAGCCACTTCCTTTCCGCTTTTGCCATTTCTGGTACCTATTTTGCTGTAATGAGCAAATTTCGATTTCAAACGTCTGCCCACCAGAAATCCAATGAGTGTAAAAATGCCAAGAATTACCCAATAACCTATTCCCATAATAATTTTGTTGTTAAAATTTGATTGTTAAAATAATTAGTTAATAATAGAAAATCCTGTATAAGGTTGCAACGCAGCTGGAATCTTTATTCCATCCGCTACTTGATGATTTTCAAGCAGTGTCGCTACTATACGCGGTAAGGCAAGAGCACTACCATTTAAGGTGTGTGCAAGTCTTGTTTTACCGTCATCATCTCTGAACCGCAACTTCATACGATTGGATTGGAATGTCTCAAAATTAGATACTGAACTTACTTCCAGCCACCTTCCCTGTGCGGCAGACCAGGTTTCGAAGTCAAATGTCAGTGCAGAATTGAAACTCATATCACCGCCACATAAACGCAAGATGCGGTAGGGAAGTTCAAGTTTTATCAATAATTTTTCTACGTGAGCAACCATTTCCATAAGCATATCATAGGAATTATCCGGATGCTGTATTCGTACGATTTCAATCTTATCAAACTGATGTAATCTATTGAGACCTTTTACGTCTGAGCCATAAGAGCCTGCTTCTCTGCGAAAACAAGGTGTATAACCTGTCAGCATTATCGGAAAATCAGATTTCTGAAGTATCGTGTCTCTGTATAAGTTTGTGAGTGGTACCTCAGCCGTTGGAATGAGATAAAAATCATCTTTTTCGCAGTAATACATTTGTCCCTCTTTATCAGGTAACTGACCAGTAGCCCTTGCCGTTTCTTTATTTACTAATAATGGAGGCTGTATTTCCTGATATCCTGCCGCTATGGCTTCATCCAGAAAAAAATTGATAAGCGCCCTTTGCAGTCGGGCTCCTTTATTTTTATATACAGGAAATCCGGCTCCCGTCAGAGTAACTCCATCTTTAAAACTTATGAGTTCGTATTTCTCAGTGAGTTCCCAGTGAGGTAACGCATTTGCACTCAGGTCAGGCATAGGTTTATCCCATCCTTTAAATACTTCATTGTCTTCAGGTTTCGTACCGAAGGGAACAGAGTGATGAGGCGTATTGGGCAGTTGAATGATCATCTCTTCCAGTAGCTCCTTTATTCCTTTTAGATTGCTATCAATAACTTTTGCTTCTTCTTTGAGTGTAGCTACTTCTGCTTTTAGTAAATGAGCGTCTGCTGCTCTACCGGTTTTAAAAAATAACCCTATCTCATCAGATAATTTATTGATCTGAGATAAGGTATTGTCCAGTTGCGTTTGTACTGATTTCCTGCTATTATCCTCTGATATTATTTTCTGAATAAGTCCCAGTTGATCTTGGGACGCATTTTTTTTTCTGAGACCGGCCAAAATTCTTTCCTGATCTTCCCTTATATTACCTATTTCCAACATTTTGGCGTATATTTAGTGATAAAATATTATAAATTTAAAAATTTTTGCAAAGATAGTAATTACAATTCCAAAATATATACCTATTTTCGTGCGTTATTTGAATCAAACGAAGCTATCAACCGATAGTATCAATTATTACAAAAAAAATTCATAAGATTTTAGAAGGTAAATTTCCTCAATCATTGTGGTTAATCAGCATGTTTGATAAGTCAATATTTTGCTGATACTTGTAATTTCATTTTTAAATGAAATTTAATTCATAGTCGTGAATGTGTATCTTCTAATAGCTATTCTAAGTTTAATTTTAAATTTCTATATTTTAGGATTATGTACGATATTTTGCAGTTAAATGATATGCTGGTTCCTGATTTGAAGGATCTTGCAGAAAAACTCTCACTAAGCAATGTAAAAAAATTGAGTAAACAAGAACTGATTTACAAGATTCTGGATCAACAGGCCATCATGAGTAAACCCAGTCCGGTAGCCGAAGCAGATAAAAAAGAATCAGATAAAAAACCTGCAAGGAAACCTGTGGCACCAAAAGTTGAAAAATCAAGGGATAGCGTAGCAAGTCATAGTGATAAGATTGAGGAAAAAATTGAGGAAAAGATATCACATGAAGAAGTGAATACGAATAAAAACAAGAGGGAACGAGTTAAGCCGGTCAGAGATCCAGAAATTGTAAATATTATACCTAATTCGGGCAACAATGAGATAATTGAAAAAAAACCAGAAACTACCCTGGAAGTTACTCCTGATAATAATGAAGGGAAGGAGTCTAATACTAATCCAAACCCTAGACCTAAATTTGATCCAAGGCATAGAAATCAAAGAAATCCTAACCAAAACCAAAATCCTAACCAAAATCCTAATCAAAATCCAAACCCTAACCAAGGCCAAAATAATCCTCCCAACCCATCCAGAGAACAAAATCAAAATGGAGGGCAGGGAGAATACAGAAGACCCGCTCCACCTGTTTATGAACAACGTGTAGAGGAGCCGAGATTTTCACCTGATCTAGATGGGGTGATTGAAAGTGAAGGAATTCTGGAACTCATGGTTGATGGATACGGATTCCTAAGATCTTCGGATTACAACTACCTATCTTCGCCGGATGACATCTACGTATCACCATCACAAATTAAACTTTTTGGTCTCAAAACAGGCGATACTGTACAGGGTTCTATTCGTCCTCCTAAGGAAGGTGAAAAATATTTTGCATTGCTGAAGGTTAATAGTATAAATGGCCTCGATCCCTTAAAACTAAAAGAGAGAGTACCTTTTGACTATCTTATACCTTTATTTCCAACTGAAAAATTCAAACTCACTACTCATCCTGCAGGCAAGGATTATGGCAATAGAATGATCGATCTGTTTACTCCTATCGGCAAAGGTCAAAGGGGACTCATAGTAGCTCAACCTAAAACTGGTAAAACATTCCTTCTAAAAGATATAGCCAATGCCATTGCAGACAATCATCCTGAGTGCTATTTGATAGTGCTGTTAATAGATGAAAGGCCTGAAGAAGTTACGGATATGAGAAGAAGTGTCCACGCAGAAGTGATAGCAAGTACATTTGACGAACCTGCTGAAAATCACGTAAGAGTAGCAGGTATTGTTCTTGAAAAAGCCAAAAGACTTGTTGAAAGTGGACATGATGTTGTGGTTCTACTTGACTCCATCACCAGACTAGCGAGAGCATACAACACGGTTGCCCCTACTAGCGGAAGAGTTCTGTCCGGAGGTGTCGAGGCTAATGCGCTGCATAAACCTAAAAAATTCTTTGGTGCAGCCAGAAACATAGAAGATGGTGGGTCATTAACAATTCTTGCCACAGCTCTTACAGATACCGGATCCAAAATGGATGAGGTCATTTTTGAGGAGTTTAAAGGTACTGGTAATATGGAACTTCAACTCGACAGGACTCTTGCCAATAAGCGTATGTATCCTGCCATAGACATAACAAAATCAAGTACACGAAGAGAGGAATTGTTACTACCGGAGAGTGTCTTGCCAAAATTGTTTATATTACGGAATCATCTTGCAGATATGAAACCCGATGAAGCAATGGATTTTATTAAAAAACATATGAGTGGAACCACAAGCAATGAAGAGTTTATTGTATCCATGAATGGATAATAATTTCAATAAAAAAGAAGGCTGGTGTAGCTAAAGATAATAAATTATATCTTACCTTTGCGGTTCTTTTTAAAATTCAGCATCTAAAGGTGCATAAGTTTAAGTTTAATATAAATTTTTAGATAATAAAATGAAACGGACATATCAACCATCCAAAAGAAAAAGGGTCAATAAACATGGTTTCAGATCCAGAATGGCTTCAAAAAACGGAAGACGTGTATTGGCTAAAAGAAGAGCCAAAGGAAGAGCAAAGTTAACAGTCTCAGACGAGAAAGGCGCTAAATAAGCTATAATAAGCATTAAATGTCAGTAAAATTCTGATTATGGCTGGTGCTGTGATCAGAATTTTTATTTTAGCATGATCAGTTTCTTATATTTTATGGCAAATAAATTAATTATTATATTTTGGACCATAGGCTGAAAAGCAAAATCCTGATAGATAAAACCTTTACAGTTGGTAAATCTATATTTGTATATCCCGTGAAAATGGTATACTTACGATTACCTTTGGAAAATAGCTTAAATGCATATCAGTATGGTGTGTCTGTGAGTAAAAGAAACCTTAAACGAGCAGTGGACAGAAATCTGATAAAAAGACGATTGCGTGAAGCATTAAAATTGCAAATTGTTGAATCAGCCACTTTAAAACCTGATTCAAACCTTATCATGATGATTGTTTTTGTTGCAAAGGAGACTTTAGATTTCGTAGTAATTGAAAACTCAATCAAAAGAATACTTAAGAAAATAATATATTAATTGATAGCCGTTTTAAAGCCTACCTGCAATGAAGAAGTATGAATCTTATCTTTATTGGGTCCTATTCCTATATCAGCACTTAAAATCTGTCTAAAGTATGAAGGTTGAATATAGAACGATGTATTTCTAAAGAATACCTTCTCGATGCCAAACCCAAAACCTACTGTCGCGAAATAATTATCTCTGAAACTATCCCCTTTCAGCACACCTTGAATAAATGGTTTCCTGTCCAAACGAGCCATATCAGGAACATATCTCCCTACCGGTGGTCTGCCCCTGACAAGAGTTTCAGAAATATCATACTCTGCGTTCAGTACCAGATTTAAAGCAGCTCCACCCATGATGTAGGCACTCCAACCCGTATTATGAATTGTATGGTATTTAAAATTGAAAGGGACTGAAACTACATCATATGATATTTTATTAAGGCTCTTTTCAAAATAATTCTCCCCAAAAACTCCATAAGCTTCTGTAATCTTTACGGGTTGATATACTCTTTTTGAATATCCAATACCGGATTCTAACTCCAGATTCGATTTTTTAGTCGAAAAATTCAGCCCGAAAGAATTGTTTAATGCTTCCTTTTTATATGATGCAAGTGAATAAAATTTGTCAAAAGGAGTATTTATTAGGTTGACATCAGTAGTAGCCCAAACAGAAATTGAAAATATTGCATTTCGTTGTACTTTAGGGTTTATTAAAGGAAAAGACAAAGCAAATTCAGATTCAAGCGTCTTTAATTGCCGAGTTTCTAAAGAAATAGTAAAAACCGATGCTGACCGATAAGGCTCAATTAGCGTTTTTGAATCTACCTGATCACCATCTGCATTATTTACGTTAAGGATTTTTGCTTTTTCAGTAATGTCAATTGTATTTCCCAGTTCAATCACATTCTTTTTGTCACTCATCAAAATTAGATTGCCTTTGGGGGTTTCCTCTGCGACCAATGCAACCATATTAAATGATGCAAGATTTATAATATTCGAAGATAATAAGTCCTTACTTCCTGAAGGTGTTTGTTTAAAAGATTTCCGTAAAGTCTCCTTTGATTTTATACTTTTAATGCCATTGGAACCAATATTGGATTCAATAGGAGGTAAAATTGAAGTAGTATATAAGTCGGGTGAATTAATTGGCAATAATGATTCTTCCAAAAAACCATCGGACCACTGTATAAAAGTAAAGAATATCAGAAAAATAGCTGCTAATTCTAAAATTTTAGAAACAAAGACAGTGTTTTTTCTCTCTTCAATCGTTTTCAGCTCTGATTTGAGCTGACGCCAATGTTCTGATTTGTAAGTCGGATGATTTGTCAGTAACTGTTCTTTTACGATAGTATCAAAGATTTGATTTGATTCATCATTTAAATTATCAACCTTATCTAACTTTGCTTCAAAAAAAGTCCAAACATCCTGATCCCCTTTTGGAGTCAAGTCATTTAGCTTCCCTTTTACGATGTCGTCAAATCTTTTTTCGTTCATTAAAACCGGAATCTGTGGCCAATAATATTTCTTTCAGTTTTGTTCTCGCTTTCACAAGGTTTGATCTGCAAGTGCTTTCATTGATACCCAATAATTCTGCAATTTCTTTATGAGAATATCCTTCAATCACAAACATATTAAATACAGAACGATAAGAGTTAGGTAATAGCTGCAAAGCTTTCAAAATTTCTTCACTTGTCAGGTTGGAAATTGCATCCGGTATACTAGTGCTGATCTGTTTAGCTATATCAAGTGAGTCAGAACGTCTTTTTATATCCTTCCTATAAAAATCAATAGCTGTATTTACAATTATTTTCCTTATCCAAGCATTTACTGAAGTCCCGGGTTGGTATTTATACAAATTTTTAAAGACTTTAATAAATCCTTCATGAAGGATATCCAGTGCGTCTTCGTTGTTTCCAGCATACCTCAGAGATAAAGCCATCATCTGAGAATAGTTATCTTCATACAATCTTTTCTGAGCCCAACGCTCGTTGTTGATGCAAGCTCTGATTAGGTCAAATTCTTCCGGATTGATATGAATAATTACATCCATGCTCTAAAGGTAGTATTTCTCTATCAAGTAGAAAAACTAAAAACTATTAAAAAAAATAAAACTTCTTCAAAATAGAACAATTTAACAGTTTTCTAACCTAAATACTTGACTGACCCCTTATATGTGTGACTCTTTATTGACGAATTAATAAAAAAAAACTGATTTTTTTAATCTATAATGGAAGCATAATTTCACAAAAGCACTCAAATCGATCGAAAGTTAAAAAATTCCAGATTCAACCAACCAACATCAATTTGAAAGGGAAACAAATTCTACTAGTATAATAAATACGTTTAAATAAAGAGAGTAATAAACAAAATTTTCATCAAACTAAAAATCTGTAAAATATTTAATGGTCAGTATTAGATATTTAATAAACCAACCAGATCTTTTACTTCCCTCAGTGTTTGTAAGGCTACCTTCCTAATTTCTGACGATGATTGTTTGACCTGATCCTTTAATCGCTTTTTATCGGCGTTAATTTCCTTCCTTTTTTCCACAAACCCATCTACCATCTCTACCAATGCGTCTGCAGTGGTTTGCTTTAAGTCCACGTATTTGAGTACTCCGGATCTGTAGTTGTCCATAAGTTGGTCATGTTCTTTATTCCATCCTGCAGCCCTAATGAGTTCAAAAAGATTTTGAACACCTTCTGCCATTGTGCCGCTAGGAGTATCTCCTGAATCGGTAACAGCCGACTTTATTTGTCTCCGGATAGTTGCCTCATCTGCAAATGTATTTATGTAATGCTTTTCTCCGGCAGATTTACTCATTTTTTTTGATGGATCAGCTGTTGAGCGGATTTTAGGGGTTCCAGTATATAAAGGTTCCGGCAAGATAAAATACTCTGTACCGACCTGACTGTTGAATCTTTGAGCAATGTCTCTTGCCAACTCAAGGTGCTGCTCCTGATCCTTTCCAACAGGTACAAAATCAGCCTTATATATGAGAATATCTGCTGTTTGCAACACAGGGTAATCCAAAAGGCCGACAGAAATAAATTCTTCTTTGCCACCTTCCTTTACCTGAATACTTTTATCTTTAAATTGTGTCATTCGCGTCAATTGACCATAAGAACAAAAGCAATTGAGTATCCACCCAAGCTCTGTATGTTCCGGTATAAGTGACTGAACAAAAAGATTTTCAACTTTAACCCCCACGGCAACAAGGTTAGTTATAAGGTCCCAAGTATTAGTTCTTAGTTTTGAAACTTGGTAAGGCATAGTCATTGCGTGGTAATCTACTACGCCATAAAAACATTTATATGTTTCTTGTAGGTCAACCCAATTTTTTACTGCCCCAAAGTAATTTCCAAGATGCATATCTCCTGTAGGTTGAATTGCCGATAGGACTGTTTTCATACTTAACTTAAAGGTATTTTAAAAAAACGCAAAAGTAAGAAAAACAGTCCTATTTTATACATTAAATCATTTTGGGACAATAAAAGAGTATTTTTTACCCTCTCCTACTTTTTTTAACCGTAGTTTTTTGCCCTCGGACATTTCCTTTTGGACCTTTGACTGTGGTGGTCTTTTTTGTTACAGAATTTCCTTTGGGTCCTGTCACTTTAGTTTTAGTCCGGTTTACTTTATAATTAGCATGAGCACCAGAATGCCTTACCCTTACTGTAGAAGATGTAACCCTTAATGGCTTATATATGCCATGTGCCCTTACCACACGGTGTGTGTTTACAATTCTTATAGTTGGTCTGTAATGATTTACTCTGAATGGGCGCCACACTGACCATGAAAAAGGTCTCCATGGGCTCCACCAGTTAGGATAAGATCTCCATCTCCAAGGTGAAATCCATGGCCTATATACTGGACTATATACATATCGTACTGAAGGCCACCCCCACACATTAACTATAATTGCAGATCTACTAAAGGAAGATGAAGGTCCTTTGCTATTTCCTTCGTCATCATCTTCACCACTGGATGGTTCTACAATAATTTCTTCGCCAAAAATGTCTTCATCCCCGATGATTTGTAAGACCGCTTCTTCATTACCTTTTTTTTCTAGTTCAATGACTGCAATATCCTGGTTTTCGGATTCAGAAACTGCTACTTGTAACACAAAAATATGAACATCATCATTCTGCTTTGAAATAACTCTGATATAATCTATTTCACCATCGCCATCGA
>JAYTNJ010000244.1:0-5921 GCA_043748345.1 Saprospiraceae bacterium | reverse complement strand
CTGAATTCTGAAAATGAAACAGATGTGTTGCTTAGAAAAACATTCACATTCTGATATGTACAATTGTCCAGATTAATATCATCTATGGAAATAAACGCGTCCATATCACCAAAACCATCAATATTGCCGTTTCTGGCATCTGTATACATATATTTTGACGGGGTGATCAAGCTGCCATAACCAAATCCATATTGATTTTCGCCATCACTGAATGTTTTTGCCCAATTGAGTATCAATGCATTACCAGTATCCGTCAAATGAACCATCACAGGTCTGTTGATACCACCAAATACCCCATAACCAATGGCTATAAAATTGGAAAGCCCCATCGGATAAAGGCGATGGATAGTATTTAATTGTTCGATGTTATGGCTGAAAACCACACTGTTGCCATTGACTTTTACGATTTGAGCCACATTGTTTGTATTATTTATGCCGGCCAGGATATGGTTATTGCCCGAGAACAGGTTTTGTTTGGTCAGTATGGTATTGAAGGTAGTATTTACGTTAAACAGTCTGCCAGATAATACCTGTCCGTTTTTATCAAGAGCAAGCGTGATACCGTTATTGTTAAGAGCTACCCGGTTTCCGGTAAGGAGTACTTCCCCATTATTTCCATCAGGTGAAATATCGCGGTAAAACTCATCATCATTGCTGCTATCAATAATTCTTCTTAAACCGATGTTGCCATCTTTATTGAAGGTCATTATGGTGATGTCATCCTGAGCTACATTAGCAACGTTTTGAATACCTGTTACATAATAAGGAAATGATGCATTCGCTGGAAAAGGATTTTGATAGATCTTATACAATGACTCGCGACCACTAAAATCCATAGATCTCAGAGCAATAAAATTTCCTGTGGTAGCATTTACCACACCTATCATAGATTCAGCCATGCCATCAAATGCACCATATATGCCTACTAAAAGTATGTTTCCGTCACCATTGATGATCAGATCATTCCACCCTGATGTCCCATTTACCTGCGATGTCCATATTTGATCTCCGGTATTAGATAATTTCGTCAGGGTGGCCATGCTACTATTGCCTCCGATGATATAATAAAAATTATTGTGAAAAATTCCTTTGCCGAAGTGATTACTGCTATTATTGCCGAAGAGTTTCTGAAAATATTCACCGACGACAGGAAGATTTGATGTAGAATGTATATTCTTTTTTGTATACTTCTGATTGGAATAAATCAGATTCAACCCTATTGAGAAAAGAATCAATACACACTTTTTATACCAAAATCGTTGCATTTTATAAAAGTCTGGTTTATCAGGATGGTTTTATTCGGAATTGTATGTCGAAAGTAATAATTTTTTATGTTAGAGGGTAAATTAAGTGGAAGTTAAAAATAAGCAGGATAATAGAAAAGTATATACACCTGCTTATTATCTCAAAATTTATTTATAAAATAGTATAAATACAAACATGGATGAAGTTTTAATTTCCTTTTTTCTCGGTATCCTGTACATCAGGAATTTCAAAATCTGAACTTATTGAATATAGCACATCCCCATTATTTAGTGTAGTTGACTTGGCTCCAACCCATTTGCCAGTCATTCTCGCAGTTAAATTTGAAGCTTGTATTGTGAAGCACTCATATTTAACAATCTGGCAGGCATTTGCCCAATTGGATTGACATCTTTCTTCATAATAAGCTAAAATATATTCGAATCCTCTAACGATAGTGTTAGTGGAAAAATTAGTTCCTACATAACTGACAGTAGAAAGCGATCCTGAGTACCATTTGCAGCCTAAAGCTTGCGTAATTGTACCAATTGGATATTTTCTTAAAACCCAGGCTGTACCAAAATTTCTACAATTAGTTGAAGCTGTGAGCGTTCCATTGCCAGTGGGTGGGATATTTACACTATAAGTAAAATTTGAAGGATTATTACATCCTGACAAAACAGGAATAGTTTTCGTAGCACTTACTTTTTTTTCTTTACAGGTAATAACTACTGTGACCGAAATGGAAGTAATTAGTGGAGGAGTTAGTAAACCTCCTGTAATTGTAATTTGATTTGTTGTTCCTCCTGAAATTAAAACACTAGACGGTGTAACGGTCCAAGCGTAAGTAGCACCAGGGCAAGATGTTGTCGAAAACTTATTTATTGAGCAGGGACAAATCGCAGTAGGATTTGATGGGTGATTGTAAGGAGTGTAGCTAATTACCGGCGGATTTGGTAAATTGTAAATGCCTTGATCTTCACAGCAAAAACAATCTTTTACATTACTTTCCCAACCACCTCGGTTTTGAGAAAATCCGTAATTCAATAGAAAAATGAAAAGAATAAACATCAATAGTTTTAAGATCTTCATGATAAAAAAATTTAAGGTTTAAGAAATAGAAATTTGCTTACTCTATCCGGTTTTTCAGCTTCCCCCGTCCTACTCTGTTCTGGGTTTTCAGAATACCCCATTTCCTTTTTTTAAAACGACATTGCAAAAATATCCATAGCGGAAATGTAACTTTAGTTATACTTCAAGCCCTTCTAAATCAATGATATGTTTACTCTATCTTAATCACCTTCCTTTGTGATGAATTCCCTTTGCTACCAGTCACTTGAATGATGTATATGCCAGCCATATCGTCAATGGAAAAATTATAACTGTTACTGCCTTTATCGATGATGCCCTTATTTACTTCTCTGCCCAAAATATCCAGGACTTTTAAAGTATAATCCTGCTCGGTACCTGACTCAAATTGGATGGTCATCAGTCCTGTGGTAGGATTGGGATATAGTGTAAAGTCATTCTTAAAAATATGATCAGATGTGCTGCTTACAAAGTCCATACATAGGTTGTCAATCCTTATTGATGCTTCTTCTGAGCTAGGATTTTCAAATCTTATAACTAGATTATTGAACTTCCACAAAGTGGCTGGAAATGATATGGTCCTTTGTTCCCATCCAAAAGATATGTTTGAAATATCTACCTCACCAATGAAATCAACATCTGTTACAGTCACATCAGTCGGTGGAGAAAATATTTTGATCTTACTTCCTGGCAAAAGTTTTTCGAATCCAAAATTCTGTATGTCAAATGTCATTTTCGAAACGGTTACATTTTTGCCTAAAGGGCCAGCCAGACAACAATTTTGGAATAGATCAGCAGGGTTATTTTTGCTTGCCTTTAACTTTACATTTTCAAAATCAATACCCTCTTCTAAGAACACAAACCCTTTACCTGATTTCAATTTCCAATCAGGAATCATTCCTCCATCATTGAGATTCCCCTCCATACTACCATCAAAAGTTGGATTTTTGGGATAATCACATAAAAGATTCGGAGTCGTTTTATAACTGCATGTTTTGTAGAATTGGCAGAAAGTGTCCCGACATATCTTATTAGGCGATTCCATTCTTTCCACAATCATACAAACAGTGCTATTAGAAGAAAAAATATTAAAAATTACCGGATCCAAACCTAAAGAAGTGTCCCGACTAATACCATTTAAGGTCCAGATTACCTTATCTTTTGGACACAGATTTCTTGGTGTAAACCTTTTTTTACAAACCGGAATGGGATAATGATGAGTACTGAATCCCAGAGCAACTTCTGCTTCAAAATCTTTGTCACACAGGCAGTTTTTAGGACAGGCGGGCACTTTAAAATTCAGCTTACATTTGCAGACATTGCTACCGCAAAATGTAGTAAATTCGATCGAGTACAAGCCTCCTAACGGATCAAACCAACCAGCCAGAAGCTGTAATGTCGATCCGCTAAGTGTGCCGGAAGTCACCGTGATATTGGAAGCATTTTTAATTACATATTGCGTAATATTGGTAGAGCATCCCGCAGGTAAACAGCCCATTTGAGCAGTAATCGTTACTACCTTTTTATTCGGACAAGAAATGAGTGCTGGAGCATTATTGCAGTCTGCCGGCTTGCCTTCAATGGTAAACTGTCTGTAATTGCAGATACAACTCACATTGCTGCACATCAAATTTATGGATCTGAACACTTTATTGGTCCAGCACTTCTTTCCATTTGCATCATACTCACTGAAAGTGATTTCAATAGTGTAATTGCCTGAAGCTGAGTAAGTATGCATATACATCTGACCAGTAGCCAAAGTACCGGCGGATATCTGATTGTCTCCCCATTTTATAGTATCGATTTTGATACATGGCTGGAGAGCTGATATTTGTAATGTTGCTTTACATGCCATCGGATCGATGGCGGGTAAGACAGCGTTTTGAGTATTAACAATAAATGCTCTTTGGTCTTTGCAGCAAGAACAATCTTCTTGTTCCCAACGGATCTGACACCTACAAGTATCCAGAGAACCAGGGCAAAGGGTTACAAGACTTAGGACATACACCCCCGGAGCAGAAATGTCCGGTGCATTCAAAATAATATTTAAATTAGGCCCCATATTAAAGCCGGTGATGGCAGGCATTCCAGGCCTGTCCAATCTATAAGATATCAGATTGGGGTCACAAATTTTGCTGGTATCAGATGAAATGCATCCAAAATTTCCCGTAATCAGGACGGGTGAAATAGGGCAGCTTAATTTTGGTAAAGCCGACCCTATTACATTACAATTCAAATTGAAAGTTTGTTGACCCTTAGTTAATGTGATTATCTTGTTTTGTGCAGGACATGTACAAATAGGCGGGCAAGGCTGTTGTATCCATTTGATCTCACATCTGCAAGTATCTGTTCCACATACCGTAAGTATAGAAAGGATGTATGTTCCCGGATCAGAAATTTGAGGGATTGTAAAATTGACACTAAAATTAGGGCCATTCATATTGCCACCAATATTTGACATCATTGGCCTGTCTAGCGACCATGAGATTGATTTGGCAGGACACAGTGAGTCGGGAATAGATGAAACACAACCAAAATTACCTGAGATAGTAAGCGGGTCAACCGGACAAACCAGTACTGGAATGGCATTCTGTGGTGGATTACAGGAAGTAGAAAAAGGAATTTTGCTTCCTTCTTTGATAGTGAAGGATGGGTTTTGTGCACAGGCGCAGGTCTGGCATGGTCTCTGTACCCATTTGATCTCACATCTGCAAGTATCTGTTCCACATACTGTAAGTATAGAAAAGATGTATGTTCCCGGATCAGAAATTTGAGGGATTGTAAAATTGACACTAAAATTAGGGCCATTCATATTTCCACCAATATTTGACATTATTGGCCTGTCTAGCGACCATGAGATTGATTTGGCAGGGCAAATTGAGTCGGGAATTAATGACACACATCCAAAATTTCCTGAGATAGTAAGCGGGTCAACCGGACAAACCAGTACTGGAATGGCATTCTGTGGTGGATTACAGGAAATAGAAAAAGGAATTTTGCTTCCTTCTTTGATGGTGAAGGATGGGTTTTGTGCACAGGCGCAGGTCTGGCATGGTCTCTGTATCCATTTGATAACACAACGGCAGGTATCACCATTACACACTGTAACCAAAGTAAGTGAGTATGTACCTGGAGCTGTGACGGCACTGGCAGTGAAATTAACCCCAAAGTTTGGTCCGGTTGCTGTTCCTGTTTGAGCGGGAAGAATAGGTCTAACTAAAGTCCATAAAATAGTGTTGGCAGGACATGGCACATTAGGATTGGAAGAAACACAGCCAAAATTGCCGGAGATATTGAGATCATTGACGGGGCAGTCCAACACCGGCGGCGTTGTACCCGGAGCATTGCAGGAGACAGAATAACTCGAATTACCTTCTTTAATGGTGAAAGTGCTATTATTAGAAGGGCATGAGCATACAGGGGAAAGCGGTACACATTCCAGAATTATAACCGTATCCCGACACATCACCATCAACCCACAGTCATCTTTGGCAGTCCATGTGATGATGGTTTGACCTAATGGGTAGATACCTGATGCATTGGATGTATTATTAAAACTATTAGAAAGTACCACACTAGAGTCGCACATA
>JAYTNJ010000243.1:0-4961 GCA_043748345.1 Saprospiraceae bacterium | reverse complement strand
GGTATTTTATTAAGCATAGACGCCCTTCAATCAGCTGGTGTTTTGTCTGATTTATCTAAATGGATGACACAGGCTATTCATAACGATAACATTATAGTGATATCGATAGGATTGCTTTCATCAATTATTGATAATGTACCATTAGTGGCGGCAGCTCAAGGTATGTATGATTTAAACCAATATCCTACAGACCACTATTTCTGGGAGTTTCTTGCTTACTGCGCAGGAACCGGCGGAAGTATTCTAATAATAGGTTCTGCAGCAGGAATCGCTGCTATGGGACTCGAAAAAATAAATTTTTTCTGGTATATTCGCAATATCAGCTTGCTGGCTTTAATGGGGTATTTTGCCGGAGTGATCACATATATTTTACAACATGAATTTTTAGGTTTATAAATTTTTCAGAACCACATGCTGCTGAAAGAGAATAAACATTAGAATATCATAATATTGATCATCTTTAATCAATTGAGTACAAAAAATTCCTTGACAAAATCATAAAAATCATGGATTTATGTTTTGTTGACCTTCACCTTATTGCCGACTTCACAAATATTACTATTTGTGATTTTCATTAATGCTGAAATCCTGTATCAATGGCGGATTTTCGGGGCTTAGTGTAAAATACACTTTTAAGGTGGCATTTACTCCTTCGATCAGAAATGTACCCCTGAGTTGGTTTTCAGGAACTATTTCGTGCACTTTGACTATTCTGCCAGCTTTTTGAAACAAGGACTGCGATTGTTCCCGAAGTTTTGAAAGTATAAAGTCAGGGAAAAAATTTTCTGCAAAAATACCACTTTGCTCGCCATTTTTCCAATCAGGAAGTAACGCCATAAGCTCATCTTTTCTTTTAATCAGGATATCGGATGCAGGAATTACCCTAGGCTTCAATCCTGCATTTTTCACAATGGCATCAATTACCTGCATGTTCACACTGCTCGTACCTGCATATGTGCGATTTGCAAATGAGACTACTCCTATACCGTATTCGGGCATAATGAGCCAGTTACTGCCAAAACCAGGTAAACCTCCACTGTGACCCGTATAGATTTTATCTTCACAGTTTTTAGCCCACCGTATACCATAGCCATAAGCACTGGCTGTGGCGCAATATCTGCCGTCAGGATACCTTTGATTAGGATTAAATTCACTAAAATTCCATGGTTTGTGCATTTCTCTTACAGAATTCCGCTTGATAGGTCCTAATTCCACATCCGATTTTGGTGGCCATGCCGAAATGTGAAAAGACATATATCCCGCAAATTCTTCCACAGAAGATATCATAGCCCCCATGGCACCCCATGACCCATTAGGATTATCATGAAGCAGGGCTTCTTCCTGATGTTTGCCATCGAGCCACCTATATCCCAGTGCAAGTTCATCTTTTTTGATTTTATCATATTCCCAGTCAGTTTTGGGCATATTCAAAGGCTTCAGAATATTTTCTTTTATAAATTGCTGGTACTGAACACCTGATACTTTTGTAATAATTCTTCCAAGTAGTGCAAAACCTAGATTACTATATTCATACGCCACATCAGGTACATTTGAAAATGCAACTTTACTTTTTAGCAAATCGGATAAATCATCATCAGAATCCTGCAATTGTCGATCTCCCCAAGGGTTGTCTTCAGGAAAGCCAGCATTATGAGTCATACAATGTCGTATGGTAACTAAAGGCGCATCATTCGTTAAATTATTTTGATTTTTCATCTCAGGAACATATTTCTCAACTGAATCGTCCAGATTTAGTTTTCCTTGATCCCTTAGATGCAGGATGGCCATGGCTGTCACACTTTTACTCATAGATGCAATTCGAAACATAGACGAAGACGTAACCGGTATCTTATTAGTGACATCCGTATAGCCAAAATTGCCAGTGTGAACGAGGCGACCATCTACTACTATGCCATAAGCTAATCCGGGATAATTATTTTTTAAAGCTACATCTCTGTAAGTACTGTCTACCATGCTAAATGTCATTTTGATCTTTTCGTGACGGAGTCCATCCTCAAAGTAAGGCGCCTTATATGAAACCTGGGCTTGAAGATTTAAGTTAAGGATATCAATACCAACAGACATTATAGCTGCTAACGAAATAAAAATTAAATAAAATCTTTTCATAATTACAGCTTTAACGGTGATTAATAAAGTAAAAATATAACATTAGCAAATTCAAGTTGTTAAACTATCCCAGATATAATAAAAGGTTGTTTTTTAGAGATTTAATGCACTACTTGTTTTTCTTTGGCTTGTAAGTCAATCCAAATGTTTTGAAATTATCAACCACTGTCCTGTCATAAACCAGATCACTCCATTTTTTAAGCTTATGGATATTAGCCCCAAGGTTTGTCTCCTTTTTAAATTTTCCTGTTATAGAAATTAGGTCTTTCATTGATACTTCATGGGCCTTACCCATATCTTCAATGTTTTGTAATTGCTTTAATTTTATATCAAGATTAAGCCTAACTATTTCACAAAGGTCAAAATAGACATTCTGAAAAACCAGATTTTGTTTATTGTACTCCAAATTAAATTTAGTACTCAAACGGTCAAGGATTGTCATAGTATTAAAGACAAGACTGTCATTAAATGTATTCAAATCAAAATAAATGTATACCGATAAATCTGCCCGTATAGAATCCTGACTTTCATCCGCATCCAAATCCAGATAGCTGTCTTTATTCCAGGTAACATTATTTTGCCTAAACAAAGTCTCGGAAATAGCCTTATCTTTTTTTGGCAATCTATAATTATAACTAATTCCTGATTCAGTAATTCTAGCGAATTTATCCCATTGCCTTTGGGTCAAAACAAGTCCGTTGGTAAGATTCCAAAATGTACTGTCAAAAGGTACCATACCGGCTTTAAAGTAGTCATCATACAACTCTGAGGGGTTTCTTCGCGGGATAAAGAATGGTCGATCAAAATTATAAAAATGAACCAACCCCTCTGTCGCTATTCTATTTTTATTTTTTTGAGACGCAATACCTGAAAGAAAGTCAAATGCGTAGCTAAAATCAATATAAAGTAATTTTCCGCGATGATGGGATGTGTTGTCAAAATGGTAATTGGTTTCGATTGATACCTGAGTTATGGAATCTTCCGGCCTTCCGACAAAAGGGTGTATTCCAACATTGTTACTTTTTAATGATAAGTGAAAGATATCATAAGAAACTTTATTGATCCATATTTCTCCCTCGCAAAGAGAATTATCGTCTTTTTTTAGCTTCGTGAAAACTATGTGTATAATACTGTCAGAGTTAGCGTGAGTACCTTCTACAAAATCCCAAAGATTTTCTCCTTCTTTTTCCACAGATGGTTGAAGTGGGTTAGCAGGGAAAGATTTCGAATTCTGAACCGGAGCTTGTCTGATTAAGGATTTAGACGGAACCAAATTTATTAAACCACTTTGATTTGGTGCCATACTTACCCTCCCATGTTTTATATTCATGTCCAATACTTTTGAACCTTGGACTAAAACATTATAGTAAAATCTCGAGAACTCAAAGTCTTTATTATCAATAGAAGACAAATATTCAAGATATGCTCTGCTATTATTTACAGGTTTTTTCCTTAGATTTTTTGCAGCATCTTTGATATATGAGAATAGTTCGGCTGAAGCTATTTTAGGCCGATCTTTTAAATTTTTAGCAGAAAGCTCAATGAGAAAAACTTCCTGATCTTGCCTTAATTCGGTGACCGGCTTAACTAAGGATTGAAAACCTAAGGCAAAGAATACCAAAGTATCTTCGTCAGTAGTGTAAGGAATCCTGAATACTCCTTCGGGATTGGTCAGAAAAGTCTCACCAGTTTTGTAAGATGTTATGACACAATATTTAACTCTTTCTATAGATGAATTATTTACTACAATTCCGGTCAGTTCATTTTGAGAACATAGTATCTTATGGCCGGCAAATAATAAAATAATAAAAAGTACACTAAATCTTACGAAAGCCTTACCCATATTTTTTCTCAAATATTTCACAATCAAGTATATTACTAACCCTTATCGTCTTTTATCATATCCAAAAGAGTTGCCAAAGATATAGGATTTTTAACATCAATATTATTAACTTCAATAAGTTCTTCCAGTTTTTTAAATTTATTTTTATAGATATTTTTCAAATCCTTCTTTGATTTGAATTTGTAAGCTGTTTTATTTTTGATTATATAAGTCTCTTCTACATTCATCACTTTAGGGCGTACATCCAATCCTAAAATTTTTGAATTAGGATCAGCTTTCACTATATATTTATGGTATCTTACCAATACTTTGTCTTCTCCATTTCCCAAAACTTCGATAAATCCTTTCTCAGGTAGCTCTTTTGCCTTTATTTTATTAATGGGCATTATGCTCTTTAGGACACCTTTATAAGTGATTTCAACTCTATCGACAAAAGAAGTCAAAAGTTCCATTTCTCTGCCCTTGTACAATATATCTATTGAACCACCTAAAATATTGATTTTAGCTTGTGGAACGTCAAATGTTTTACCATCTTCCATGTGTACCTTCATGGGCAACCACTCAGGGCTGAGAAATTCCGAACCATTAAGCTCCAAACTCTTTCCTGCATTCCTGGGATTCATCAACTCATGAAAATGAATAACATTGGTTTCTCCGTTTTGGCCTTGCACAGAAATTAAAAAGATACAAAAGGCAAAGATAAAAAGCAAGGATATTTTCATTTTAAAGAAATTACTTATGATTACAAAACCTTATTGATAACGAATTTAAAAAACATAATGTTGCAAATTTGCAAAATTACAAATACCCAAATCACGCTTTATAACTAAGATATGTTCATGTTGTGTAAAATATAATATGCCAGATTACCTTTCAATCATGAATATTTAAACAGATACTAAAATAAAAAAAAGCTTGAACCAAATAGGAACAAGCTTTATTAATGCTGTGTGAAATCAACTTAATATTTAATTCTTACTTGATAGCTTCA
>JAYTNJ010000242.1:0-9829 GCA_043748345.1 Saprospiraceae bacterium | reverse complement strand
AAATTTTTATCCAAAATCCACAACAATTTTATCAGAAATTATTAGATTTACATAAGATTATAAAATCAAATACTTCAACAACGTTGTGAAACTTGACAGTAAATATTTAATGCTGACATCGATAACAGTCGGACTGCTGTTGACATCATGTAATCAAGTGCAGGAAAAAGTAAATCAGGAAGCACAAAATGCATTGTCCCAAACTAATGAAAAAGTACAAAAAATAATCAGTGATCTGGGATTAGTATATGTGGAAGAAGGGGCGCAAGACATTATCACTTATGATGAAGTGAACACTGCTCAACAAGCCTGGTGCGATGCTTTAGTTAAAATTGGTCAAATAAAAGAAGAAGGGGGAGATTACAAAGCATTTGCTGAACAAGTATTGTCGGAAGCTTACTAATTATGATCAAGGGAAAGTATTTTTTAAACCTACACTGGCTTTTGGAGATCAAACATTCAGAAATGACAAAAAAGGTGCATTGGCTGATTTTGTAGGAGGTGATGCTGACTATCCCAATGATAAAGGTTTTGCCCTGACACCGTGGGTCAAGGCTCGATATGACAATGCAGGCACAAAAAATGAAGGCATCCAAATATATGGGTCCGTGGCGATCACCATGGGTAATGTCTGGGTGACCGGCAAGAACGGAAAAGATGTTATGGTTGATAAAACATGGGTATTCAAAAAAGGCAAAGATGGTAAACTACGGATAATAGTCCATAAATCGTCTCTTCCTTTTGATCCAGGCAAATAAAATAATCCAAAATTGACTCACTGCTCAGGCATAATTTTTATCAAGTGCAAAATTATGCCTGAGCAGTTAAGAAATTAATAATCCATTTAAAGTTATAAAAAAATGAAAAAGTATTCTTTTTTATTCCTAATGTTATGCACATTGTATCTCCAAAATACTATTGCACAATCTAAAATAGACTCAATACAGCTCAACAGAGAGTATTATAATCTGGCAGATGCTTTACAAAAACCTGGGAATGTTTTTAGGCTAAACCTGAGCAATCAAAATTTGAGTGTAGCTGATTCTGTATGGTTAAAATTTCCTAACCTTCAGTACCTAAGTTTAAAAAATGATCACCTCAAAGAAATTCCTTCAGGAATAGGAAGTCTCAAAAAACTAAGGACACTTGATCTGAGCGGCAATGATTTCAGGGTACTGCCAGCCACTCTTAGTAACCTAACAGACCTCCGTGAACTGTATATAAATGATGATCCATATTTTGAATTAAATAAAAGCATGCCAGTTATAAGTCAATTTACCAATCTGGAATTCCTTAGTCTGAAGAACGATCACATCGACCAAATACCAACGGACTTTGGGAAATTGAACAAGCTTAGGAAACTCGATTTGAGTGGCAATGATTTTAAAATATTACCTTCCGCTTTCAGCAACCTGAAAAGTCTACAGGAATTGTACTTAAATGATGAGAAATATCTTCAGCTAAATGATAACATATATGTTTTGAGTCAACTACCTAGTTTAAAGTCGCTACACCTAGAAAATGATGGATTGAAGGAAATACCTAAAAGTATTGGGAAACTAAAGAATCTGGAATCACTATACTTAAATAACAACGAATTCAGGTCGTTGCCGAAAGAAATAGAAGGTATGAAAAACCTGAAATTTTTAGATTTTCATGACAATAAATTGACCTTGCCTCAAGGTATGGAAAACCAGTTCCTGGGAATTAAGATTGTTTTCTAAAAATACTTCTTCTGGTCTGTGTTTTATGGTATTTATGTGTTTATTTTGCTGTTACCAAAAGCAACCTGCCTTCGTCTTCCACACTTACATAAATTTTACCATCAGGCCCCATTTTTACGTTGCGTATCCTACCATAATTTTCGAGTAGAATGGTTTCATTTCCAGGCACACCATTAATCATTTTTATCATTAGTAATTGCCGGCGACCAAGGCTTCCCATTAGCATATTTCCATTCCAATCTCTGAACGAAGGGTGATTGATAAAGGTAAGTCCTGCTGGTGCAAGTGCTGGAGTCCAGCTTTTAATCGGAGCAACAATACCCTGAGAACTATGTCCACTACTAATGGTGGTTCCGTTATAGTTTACACCATCGCTATATAATGGCCATCCAAAATTTTCAGCAGGTAGAATACGATTAAGTTCGCAGCCACCACGTGGTCCATGTTCATTGACAAAAAGGCGTCCGGTTACCGGTTCAAAAGCCATTCCTTGCGGATTGCGGTGTCCGAAACTGTATATGGTACTACGTGCCGTTTGGCCCGGGAGGAGCGGATTATCAGATGGTACACTTCCATCAAGATTCATTCGGTGTATTTTGCCCCAAAGTGTATTAAGTCGTTGCCCGTTTTGATGGGGACTTGAAGCACCTCCGAGGCTTCCGCCTCCGCCTTCTCCCACACTCCAGTACAATTTACCGTCAGGTCCAAATGCAATCCGGCTTCCAAAGTGACCATTCCAGGTTGAAGCCGATTCAGTGGTTTGTAGCACTTGCCAATTGGTCGCCGTGTTTCCATTTAGTGTAAACCGTGCCAACGAAAGAAGACCGCCCGTAATGCTATAAGTTACAAATACTCTTCGGCTTGTAGCATAATCGGGCGAAATGGCTATATCCAGCAATCCACCCTGCCCTGTGGCCGAAATATTGGAAGGCAATCCGGTAATAATCGAATTGGCGCGTGAGGTAGTATCAAACAACTGCATAGTTCCTGTTTTTTGCGTAAAAAGGAGATTGCCATTGGGCAGTACATCAAAACCCCAAATAATACCCTGATTGCTTAGCAGAGTGGTTATCGTAATCTCCGGTGTGCCAGTGATAGGAGGGGTTATCACAACGGGAGGGTTGAGTACAGGACCAGTATCTTTTGAACATGATAAAATAAATACTAAAAATGTAAATGCAAGTTGCGTGAGTAAAACATTTTTGCACGAGTTAGAATATTTGACAACTATTTTGTTCATGTTTAACTTTTTTTACGTTAACATCTGAAAATTAGTATTGTTTGTCGTTTTATTAGTTCGTTAGTCTTACCCTTACTGCTAATACAAAGGTAAGTTAATGAAAGTCCATCTAACTGAGTATACGTTTCACACAACTTGTTAGACTTCATTAACTTTTGTTGATTAATCTCAATTTTTTTTGGTAAAAATCTTTGTAATGGATAGGCTCTCAAAAAAACTATTTTAGGCTATGTTAATTACCTTAGTTAAATTTTTAGATTCTTTTTTTGAAAAAGCCGCCCTTAACATTACAGCAGATGTATACATAATAACTATAATTACCAACCAGCGGAGAGTGTCTAATGGTAATGATTTTACGATCAAGGCAGCTATTAAAACTGCAAAAATACCTGGTATGGCCATTCCAATGGCAGCTTTTCTATTGTAAGCTCCTTTACGAATAAATTGAATAGAAGCGGGAGGCATTAAAAATGCACACGAGCCCATCATGATTGGAAAGGCAACTTGGGGCGATAAACCCAAGGCAAAAACCAAAGCCATGCAAGGTGCATACAGGCCAATTCCGGCGGTCATTAATGCTCCTAAGATGAAATTTACAGCAACTGCAATACCTAATTTAACCCCACTTAAACCTATGTCTGTGCCACCTCCCTGAATCCACTGCATTTTGCCAGCAAACATAAAAAATGCTGTAACTGATAATGCAATTCCCATAACCATTTGTATGCGTTTCTCTGACATTTTGGCCACTATACCAGCACCTAAAATAGCACCCCCGGTGGCAGATAAGAGCATTAATAATAAAGTAATAGGCTCTACCTCAATTATGGTAATAAAAATCAATGCTTGAATCAACACTGGTATCGTGTTTGCTACATTCAATGTACCCGGCAAAAGCCGGTCTTCTGTTTGTTTTGTAAATTTTAACAGGGCGGTTTGGGGCGCAAAAGCACCTATGCCCAATACATCAAAAAAGTTTACTACAAAGCCTATCAAACCTGTTTTAAACCAGCTCACATTTTCAAGATTATGTTTATGATTTACGTAATCTTTTACAATAGTTACGCTGAACCATAAGGTTAAAATAGCCAACGAAATCCAAATAATTTGTATCATTTTTTAAAATTCGAAGAATTAAACTCGGAAAATTAAATACTTTAAAAAAAATATGTCCAAACTTAACATAAATAATGAGAAGTAAAACTAATTTTATCCTTTTTGAACACTATTCTATCATTTTTTGCCAATAGTAAAGATGGCATTAATACCTGTTCATTTATTGGTTGTAATGTATATAGTGGAGTTTCACTTTATAAAACGGAAGTAAAAAAATTAACATGAGCACATACCCAAGTATTTTTAATGATGTAATAGGTCCGGTAATGAGAGGACCTTCCAGTTCTCATTGTGCGGCTTCGTTGCGAATAGCTCGCCTATGTCGTGATCTCATGGGTGAAGAAATAAAAGATGTTTTGATTGAATTTGATCCCAATGGTTCATTGGCAACTACCCACAAAAGCCAAGGCTCTGATATGGGATTGTTTGGTGGTTTTTTAGGCTGGGAAGCATACGACGAGCGTTTGCCAGAATCAGAAAAATACCTTGCCACTGCTGGGATTTCTGTAGAAATAAAAATTTGCGATATCAAGGCAAGCCACCCAAATACCTACAAAATTAGGCTTACAAATAAAAGCGAAACGAGAGACTTGACCGCCATTTCGACGGGAGGAGGTATGATAGAAGTCATAGAAATAGATGGAATTTCAGTAACTATGGCAGGAGATTATTATGAAACCCTGATTTATTGCACAAGACCTGATCCAATCATTTCCTATTTAAAAAACTCAATATGTTATGATGAGATTGAATTTCACAAAGGACAATTAAGTTTTATTGAAATAAAATCCCAAAAACCTCTTAATAGGGTAATTGAAGATGAGCTCATAGCAATGGAAGGAGTTTTTTTCATAAAAAACATAAAGCCGGTTTTGCCCGTGATGGCAAGAAAAAACCTGAAGGTACCTTTTATTTCTTGCAACGAAATGTTGGATTACAATGAAGGGAAAGACTTAGAACTTTGGGAATTGGCTATAGCCTACGAAGCTGCCAGAGGAAATATTTCAAGCGAGGAAGTTTTTGAAAAAATGCGAAAAATTATTCACATCATGGGTAACGCCATTGATTTAGGTTTGAAAGGCACGCACTATGACGATAGAATTTTGGGAAGTCAATCGGTACAATTCAAACAAAAATTAGCCGATAAACAATTGGTAGGTGGCGATACCAACAACAGAATTATCATGTATGTTTCGGCCATGATGGAAGTCAAAAGTTCTATGGGCGTCATAGTTGCTGCTCCTACTGCGGGTTCATGTGGGGCTTTGCCAGGAGCATTGTTTGGTACAGCGCATAGTGTAGATTTGCATGAAGATGAACTGGTAAAAGCCATGTTATCTGCTGGTTTAATTGGGGTATTTATAGCAGCACATGCCACTTTTGCTGCCGAAGTAGGTGGTTGTATGGCTGAAACGGGCTCAGGAGGAGGAATGGCAGCAGCGGCCATCGTGGGCATGAAAGGCGGCACTTTGAAACAATCAATAGCTGCCGCTTCACTGGCTTTACAAAATTCTTTAGGCATTATCTGTGACCCTATTGGCAATAGAGTTGAGGCTCCTTGTCTTGGCAGAAATGTAATGGCGGCAACCAATGCAATTTCGTGTGCTAATATGGCCTTATCTGATTATGAACAACTTATCCCTTTGGACGAGGTAATAGAAACTATGAAAGCCGTGGGTGACCAAATTCATCATACGTTACGCTGCACCAACCTGGGTGGCTTGTCCGTCACTAATGCCGCAAAAAAGATAGAAGCCATGCTGGAAGAACAACCGAATGTATTTTTTAAGAGTTGCTAAAGAGAAGAAAAACGGGGTGCGACTGTTGAACCTTTACATATTTTCTTTGGTCAGGGCTTAATATTTTACATAAGAACAGTTGTTAGTACCTAATCATCTATTCTTTGATCATTTTTTTTCTTGCCTTGCTGTCCCAAATAATTATCCTTTGTTCGATACTTGATGTAACAATTCTGTCTTCTTTCTTATTCCAGGATACACCCCATAAATAGTCTTTGGAATCTCCTTCGTAAACAAGATTTCCTTTTTTGCCCCATATTCTCAACGCATCACTGGCAGATGCCAATCTAGTTCCCTTAGAATTCCAACTTAAATTTCTGTATTCGCCTTTGCTTATATTAATGGATTTTAGTAAATCTCCATTCGTATTCCAAAATTGAAGTAAAGGCTTGAGTCCATTCTGATTGTCACCATAATCACCAGTTGCAAAAAAGTCACCGGAACTGTGCCAAGCAACACATAATAAAAGAACTTCATCCTGTCTATGCGCAATTGTCTTTATTAATGCTCCGCCTACATCAAATATTCTTATCTTATCACTCACTGTGATGAAGATATTTTTTTTAGGATGCCAATCAATTGAAGTTATACTCTTTGTATTTTCCTGTTTAATGGTTCGAATTAGCTTGCCATTAATATCGAATATTGAAATTTGTCCATCATTATCCCCAACTGCTAAAAAATCACCTGAATAATTCCAGTCAATTCCTCTCGCACCTTCTGATGATATCCCTTCTAATTCTATTATTTTGTCTGTTTCAAAATTAAGAATACGAACCTTATCACTTGATGATTGTGTCCCAATAGCCAATATGTTTTTATATGGATGCCATTTTACGCAAGTGATAGTACTTTTTATTGGGTAGGATTTATATAGTTGTAAATCTTTTGATAAATAAATTTTCAACGTATCAAGGTTACCACCAATTGCAATATATTTTCCGTTTGAACTCCAGTCAGTTGTCCAAAGGATTTTTTTGTTCGCTGTTTCTTGAGCAAAAGCTTGATTCCCTAGAAATGTTAGCAAAATAATTAGAACCTTGAATAAATTTTCTCCTTTTGTCATAAGCTTTTGTCTTTTAGGGTGGCTGATAACGATTATGCTTTTTGACGTACGACTGATTGATAAGGAGCATTTGGAAACGGATAAAATAATTCTCACCAGTTCGCTTATCATAATCGAAAAAAAATTCCTAAAATTTCAGTTGGCCGAAAATACAAGGACCTTCTACAACAAAGTCACATCTCCTGTCAAATACACAATACTCCCATCTACCAGTTCAGCTTTTGCACGCCAGACGAAAACGCCTGATGATGCGTTTTTTCCTAATATGAGTCCATCCCAGTTTTCTAACGTATCATCAGGACCAAGGGCAGTAGTATTGAAAACCAGATTTCCAAACCTATCATAAATGGCTAAACGATGGATATAGCGAACCACACAATTAGGAAATATTTTAAACTGTTTATTGTCCGATGTTGATGTACGGGAAAAAATATTAGGAGCGAAGGCAAGTTTTGATTTATCTAAAATAATCTGAGTTGATGCGCTATCGACGCAATTGTATTCATTTGTTACTTTCAAATGATAGTTTGTTTTCACGATCGGTTCTACCCGAGGATTTGGGCAGTCTGTACAGCTCAAACCATCTTGAGGAAACCACTGATAGGTGACATCACTATATTCTATTAATTTTGGAATTAATATGAGCGGATCACAATAATCTGTCATAATTATATCATCCAAAGCGAGGGTAGGTGTGGGTAGGACATTTACGACCATCCCGACAGTATCATAACATGCTCCATTGGTGGTGATGACTTCATAATATCCTGATTGCTTACTGCCAACAATAGGAAACATCAATACTGAGTCTACCTTATTTAAGTTATTGGGTCCGAGCCATAAATATTTTAATGATGCATCCTTTTCTTTTGTGACAACTGCGAGTCGCATAGTATCTCTGATGCAATAATTTGAACCACCTTCTATACTGGTGATGACTTGCTTACGTACCTCTACGTTAACTGTTTTACTTTGGGAGCAATAACCGTATGATGCTATCACTTCAAATTTTCCTTTTTTCATCAGCGTAGCGTTTTCGATAACAGGGTTAATATTTTCTGAGCCGAAAATTTCAGGTCCTGTCCACTTTATCTGACCGGCAGGAGACATAAGGCTTTTAAGTGAGATTGACTCTCCTTCGCACACAGGACTATTACTGCATACCTGCAGGTTCAGAAGGTCATTCGGAGCCTTTAAAACAATAGATGTATCCTTCAATGATACACTACAATTCTCACTCAAAGACCTGAATCTAAAAAGTTGATAATCTCCCGGAAATAGTGAGTCAATAGTGAATGAATTCTTTTCGTCAATGACAACAGTCGATATGTACTCTTTAAAACCAATCTGATTTCTTAAGCTGACTTCATAGCCCTCTCCTTTTGCAAATTCCGGAGACGAAACCACTATTTTTCCATCGTTTGCAATAAAACAATCTGTAGGAGGTATGATCTTCCAGGACAATTTTTCAATTTTTCTTGTTTTGAAGTAAAAATTTGACCGGTCACCAAAAGTAAATGAGTCCGGATCGTCAGAAGAAATACTGGCCGGGAATCGCGGAGGTAGATTTTGCATAAAAGCTTGATTGTACGTATCACCATCTTTTGCGTTTATAGATGTAATTTCTATTCTGATCTGCACTTTTTCCTTTGGATTAATCAAGAACCCAGAGATAGATAATATATTGGTTCCTATACCTGTACCTGTGTCAACTTTACCGGTAAACGTGTTGGATATTGACTTTATGATTGTCCCTTCCGGAAAAGTATCCTTTAGCAATACGTCATTTAATGCGATATAAGAATTGTTTTCAAAAGAAAGCACAAAAGTTTTCGTATCGTTATTACAAAACATGCCTTCGATGGGAGCTCTATTGGTAAAAGTAAGCGAAAAAGGACATGAGCAGGCGTCACTTAGGATGTCTCCCGAGCTATTGGATATGAAAGGTGTTATTTGACCTTGGAAAGGATTAATGCTAAACAAATTACTCTGAAGTGGATTCAACCCATCCTGAGAAGAGCCGTAACCAAATAGATTGGAGCGGGGGTCAAACACCAAACCAGAGATATGTGTAACTTCGTCAGGATTCATTTTTCTGAGTGGAGTGACCATGCCCAAATTCGGATCATCAAAATTGAGATTGATCTTAAGCAAGTATCCCCTTGTGGTATCAGGAGCTAAATCCGGATGTTTAAAATTTCCCTGATAAGAGTAGGCAGTCTTGGTATCATTTGGATCAAAGGCAAAATCAAATATTCGAGTTTTAAAAGGACCGTTGTTTGGTGAAGTTGGATCCCAAAACAAATTGATTTGTCGCAATAACTTAAATCCATCTACTACATCAAAAACTAACATCTTTTTCAAACCATAATCATAACATACATAAAGTCCGTCTGATGTGCAGTCTCCCGCATTTGATCTCAATGTATCAACTATGGAAACTTTTCCAATTCTCTCAATAGTATTATATAGGCTGAGTCTTACAATTGTGTTAGTATTTTGCTCCACACAGTAAACATAATTATCTTTAGGGTTAAAACCTAGAGCGTCAAAATTACCGGAATAACTTGCTAAAGTACTGAGAAGGGGTATTGAAAATGGTATAGTTAATGGTCGAGAAATTAATGTGGTGTTGCCATCACTGGTAGAAATTAGAAGTTCACCGTTACATTCAAATCTCTTTTGTCCAGCCAGTGTTGTGATCAGACAGAGCATGATGAAAGATTGATGTATTACTTGTAATAACTTCATGATTATGTAAAACTAAAAAATATTTATTATTTATTATTGAGTCCACTCCGAAAAGTATTGGATAAATAATTCACAAATATAGGTTAAAAGATGGACACATTTTATAAATTTGTGATATCAAAATACCTTTAAT
>JAYTNJ010000241.1:0-6740 GCA_043748345.1 Saprospiraceae bacterium | reverse complement strand
TATGATATCATCGAACTGAAAAGTGGAAAAACATTCAAACCCAATGTCTATGGTATCAATGCAAGTCACTACATTCAGACCTTGCTTTATGATCTAATGATCAAATCAGCATTTCAGACGAGATCTAAATCTTTTAATTATATACTATATTCGAGAGAAAACGAAAAACCACTTCGTTTTGCACCTCCCGTTAGGGCTCAGCAATATGAGGCAATGAAGCTCCGGAACGATCTAATGGCCCTGGAGCAAAAACTTCGTGGGTCAGATCAGGATAATTCAATATTAAAGTATATAAAACCTGAAAACTTTCCCAAACTCAAGGGATTTAATAGTAAAGATATAGAAAATTTCTATAATATCTACAGCACATTAAACGATGCTGAAAAATGCTATTTTGACCAATATACGGCTTTTATATCCAGAGAACAGTCTATGGCAAAAACCGGAGAACATGGGGTCAATAAATCCAATGGTCATGCAGCAATGTGGCTGGAATCTGATGAAGAAAAAAAAGAAAGATTTTCACTTTTATCAGGTTTGGCTATTGTTGATAACCTATCAGCACAAGATGATGCCTTCATTACTTTCAGCCGCGATGAAAAAGACTTTACCTTGGTGAACTTTCGAATTGGTGACATAGCAGTTTTATATCCACAAGTTATTGATCAGGTGAGACCTGCACTCAGAAATCAAATTTTCAAATGTACCATTACTGGTCTTACCTCCCAAACTGTAGAAGTCAAACTAAGAAATAGGCAATACAATCAAAGAATATTTCACGAAAATCGATGTTGGTGCCTGGAGCAAGACAATTTGGATAGTGGCTATAGTGCAATGTACAGAAGTTTGTTTTCATGGGCTGCTGCCCCATTGGAATATCGGCAACTTTTTCTTGGATTGCGCGAACCTAGGTATCGAATGGCTGATGAAAGCTTTAGATTTGACGAAAGGATGACAGATCAGCAAGTACAATTGCTAAAGAAAATGATTGCTTCAAGGGATTACTTTTTGTTGTGGGGCCCACCTGGGACAGGTAAGACGAGTGTCATGCTCAAAAATCTTGTTAAACATTTGTACGAGCAGACTTCAGAAAATATCCTACTCCTTGCCTATACAAATAAAGCAGTAGATGAGATTTGTGATGCCGTCATAAATATAGCTGAAGATTACGCTGAAAAGTATCTGCGTGTGGGAAGCAGGCTAAGTACCAATGAAAGATTTGCTTCACAATTGTTGGATCAAGTCGTTAAAAATGCAAAAACAAGAAATGAAGTCCGAGCATTACTTGTAAAAAAACGTATTTATATATCAACAGTGTCCAGTATTATCAGTAAGACAGAGCTTTTTCAGCAGAAGGAGTTTGATACTGTTATAATTGATGAAGCCTCACAGATTCTTGAACCCATGCTTGCCGGGTTACTATGCAAATTTAAAAGATGGATCCTTATCGGAGACCATAAGCAGCTGCCTGCTGTAGTGGTCCAGAATGCTACAGATGGTTTCGTCAGACAAGAGGGGCTTAATGATCTAGGATTTATCAACACGAGAACTTCACTTTTTGAAAGATTGTATCTTCATCTTAAAAATAAAGAGTGGCATCATTCATATGGTATATTAAGCCAACAAGGCAGGATGCACAAGGAATTGATGGATTTCCCAAATCAGAATTTCTATGAAAATCATCTGGAACTTATACCGGGTTCAGATCGACAGAAAAAGCCATTATTTTTTGATAAAAGCAAAGACCATACATTCTATCTTAGTAAGCGGAAAATATTTATTGATACACCTGAAGATGATGAAATCAATTGGAAGACCAATATGTATGAGGCGTTGAAATGTATTGATGTTATACGGGATCTGTTGATAATGTTTGACGAGAATGAATTAACTTTCCATAATGGTTCCATAGGCATTATTACACCATATCGCGCTCAGATCGCTTTGATCAGAAAATGTATGGAAGTATTACGACCGGAGGTATCAGAAAAAATCTCAGTCGATACCGTTGAAAGATATCAGGGTGGAGCACGTGATATTATTATTATTTCCTTTTGCGTCAACCGGTTGAGTCAGTTAGAATCTTTAGTCTCTCTGTCACAGGAGGGTATAGACCGCAAACTTAATGTAGCCTTAACAAGAGCTAAAGAGCAAGTAATAATTATAGGAAATAAGAAATTGCTTTCAGGTAATACTATATATAAAAAGCTCATCAGTCATTATAGTTCCTGATGAGCTTTGAAAATATTTTTCAACAAAAAGTGGATGAAATTTTAGATTAATGTATTGTTAGCAATAGCGAGCTCGTCAATCGGTATGGCTCTTTTACCAATAAGTCTTTCTACGTCGGATTTTAGCAACACCTCCTTTTCCAATAGAGTATTAGCAAGAAGAACAAGTTCTTCTCTTTTGTCAGTAAGAAGATCCTGGGCTCTTTTATATTGCTCTTCTATGAGTTTTCTGGCTTCATCATCTATCAGACGTGCTGTTTCATTGGAGTAAGGTTTGTTGAATTGATCCTGTGACATAGCATAAAATGAGACATTACCTACATTTTTATTCATACCATACACAGTGACCATTCCATACGCCATTTTTGTAACCTGATCAAGGTCGTTTTGAGCGCCTGTAGATATTTTGTCAAATATTATTCTTTCGGCAGCTCTCCCACCCAATGTCATACACATCCTGTCAAGTAATTGTTCGGTGCGTATGATATATTCTTCTTTGGGTAGGTATTGGGCATATCCTAAAGTACCCATTCCTCGAGGAACTATGGTGACCTTGACCAATGGACTCGCATGCTCTAAGTACCAACCACAAATTGCATGGCCCGCTTCATGGAAAGCAATAATCTCTTTTTCTTTGGGTGATATAAGTTTATTTTTCTTTTCAAGTCCACCTATAACCCTATCGAGTGCGTAGTTGAAATCATCCAGGTCCACTTCTGTTTTATTTCTTCTGGCAGCTATAAGAGCAGCCTCATTACAAATATTAGCTATATCTGCTCCTGCAAAACCAGGGGTCATTTCTGAAAGCACCATTGGGTTGATATCCGGACCTGTCTTAATGGCGCGTAAATGGACTTTAAATATTTCTTCTCTTCCTATTATGTCAGGCGGATCGATTCCTATCTGCCTATCGAATCTTCCTGGTCTCAACAATGCTGAGTCAAGTATGTCGGGTCTATTGGTAGCAGCCATCATAATGACTCCTTTATCCGTGCTGAATCCATCCATCTCTACAAGTAGTTGATTTAAAGTGTTTTCTCTTTCATCATTACCACCTTGCACAGCATTGCGGCCTCTTGCACGCCCTATGGCATCTATCTCGTCGATGAATACTATACAAGGAGCTTTCTCCCGGGCTTGCTTAAAAAGGTCTCTGACTCTCGATGCACCGACACCTACAAACATCTCCACAAAATCTGAACCTGAAATGGAGAAAAATGGTACTCCAGCTTCACCAGCCACAGCTTTGGCAAGTAAGGTTTTACCTGTACCAGGGGGGCCTACCAATAATACTCCTTTAGGAATTTTACCTCCTAGTGAGGTATACTTTTTTGGATTTTTCAGGAAATCTACGACTTCCATCACTTCTACTTTAGCTTCATTCAGCCCTGCAACATCCGCAAATGTGATATTTACTTTTGTATTCTGGTCAAAAAGCGTTGCCTTAGACTTTCCGATATTAAATATTTGTCCGCCCGGCCCACCAGCACCACCACTCACCCTACGCATAATGAATAACCACAAACCTATCAGTAGAGCGAAAGGCAAAATCCAGCTTATTACCTGACCAATATAATTTGTTTCTTGTTTATGTTCATATTGTATGGTATGACCTTGGGATTTTAAGTCTTTAAGCATGTCTTCAAAATTTCCCACATCCCCGATCGTAAATTTGAAATGAGGGTTGAAACCATACATTTTACTATCCTTAAGTTTAGGATATTTGGTGCCTACTATATCTTTTTTGATATATACGTAAACCAGTTTTTCGTTGATGATTTCAATTTTTTCTATTTCGTCAACTTTAGCTTTTTCTTCAAAGTCATTAATATTGATCTGCTCGACCTGAGAGTTGAACGAAACATAAAAATTTACTGCAAGTATACCTAGAATGATGATACCGTATATCCAATATGAATTGATGTTGAATTTATTGGGGTTACTTTTATTTTCGGGTTGATTTGAATCCTGATTATTGTCCATTTATTATTTAGACTGTTAAGTTAATAGAACACAATAAGTTAAAAGTGGTTGCGCTTGATTATACATTTTCGTATTGAGTGAATTTTGCATCACCCCAAAGTTCTTCGATTTCATAGAAAGCCCTGGTTTCAGGATAGAATACATGGACGACTGTATCAAAAAAATCAACTAAAATCCATTTGGCTCCGTCCATTCCTTCCGTATGAAATGGGCTTTCTCCTGTTTTTTCTCTAATCTTTTTACCAATGTTTTCAGAAATTGCTTTGACTTGAGTAGAAGAATCTCCTTCACAAATGATAAAATAATCTGCCGGAGCGTCATCCAAAGACCTTAAATCGAGTTTTACAATATTTTTTCCTTTTATATCCTGTATGGCGTCTATGATGAGATGATTCAGGTCGCCATTATTGTTGGATCTGATATTTGAAGCTATTTTTTTATTCAATATTTTTTATTTATGTTAATATTACCCCGCAAAGATACAAAAACAAACCTTATGTCAATACCTGAAGCTTTGTTTACGGGTAAAAATAAGATATATTATGAAGAGATAAGCTCTACCAATATATATGCTATGGACATGATATCAAAAACCAATCCACCTGATGGTACATGTATCATAACTGACTATCAGACAGCCGGGAGAGGACAAATTGGCAGGTATTGGCATAGTGATGTGGGCAAAAACCTTTTAGTGTCTTATATTTTCTATCCTCACACTTTAAAAGTAAATGATCAGTTTTATTTGAATATCATCAGTGGATTGGCGGTGAGAGATGTTGTATCTCATTGGGTAGAAAATGTAAAAATAAAATGGCCAAATGATATCTATATCGGAAATAAAAAAGCTGCTGGTATTCTAGTGCAGAATGTCCTGCGTGGAGATTTTATCCGTTCCACAGTAGTTGGTATCGGATTGAATGTAAATGAGAGGGATTTCCCTGCTGAATTACCCAACCCTATTTCTGTGACTTCAATCACGGGTTTTGATATCGAAATTGATCAGGTATTTCACTTTGTATCTGCAAGGCTTGAATTTTACTACCTGCACCTCAGGAATAACAAACATACTTTTCTTCAAAATGAATATCTGAGTCAGCTCTATCGGAAAGATGAATGGGCTGAGTATACCGATTCATCGGGTTTTAGATTTTCAGGATGTATTACAGGCATCGACCCACAGGGTAAGTTACAAATGATGACTGATGGTGGAGTAGTAAAAAGTTTTGGTTTCAGAGATATTGCTTATGTAATTTAAGCTTATTGTGAAATAGAAGAATAGTAAATATCTGGTTAATTTTGAATGTGAAATAATTATTTCAGAAGAATTAAAACTTCAAAATTATTACCTTTGCACATAAAATTATTCAAATGAAACCACTTTTTATCTTCACAATTCTTCTTTCCATATCAGCTATTCAATCCTGCAAAAATAATAATATGACAAAAAATACAATAACATCTTCAAATCCGTTACTTACTGAATTTATCACTCCCTACGGTGTGCCACCTTTTGACCTGATCAAAAATGAACATTTTGTACCTGCGCTCGAAGGTGCTATGGCAGATCACAAAGCAGAAATAGATTCTTTAGCGGCAATAGAGGACGAACCTACTTTCGCCAATACCATAGAATCTCTGGACCGATCAGGCGCTAAACTGACTCGGGTTTCCAATATATTTTTTAATATGACCAATGCCAATACAAATGATACCATAGAAAAAATATCTGAGGAGATGGCTCCGGTTCTGGCTAAACATTATGATTATATTGCAATGAACGAAAAGCTCTTCAAAAGGGTTAAAAAAATATGGGAAAGCAAAAAAAACCTGTCTCTGAATGAAGAAAAAAATGAACTTCTCGAAAAAACATACAAGTCATTTATCCGTAATGGGGCATTGCTGAAAGAAAAGGATAAGCTGGCTATCACCAAAATAAATGAAGAACTTTCGGTATTGACTGTAAAATTTGGGCAAAATACATTGGCAGAAGTGAATGATTTTCAGTTGGTTGTCGATAATAAAGATGAGCTAAAAGGCCTTTCAGATGATCTGATAGCTGCGGCAGCACAAGCGGCAAAAGATGCCAAAAAGGAAGGAAAATGGTTATTTTCATTACAAAATCCAAGTGTTATGCCATTCCTCCAATACGCTGAGAGCAGGATATTGAGAGAAAAACTATGGAATGCCATGCAGAGTAAAGGGAATAATGGCAACAAAAATGATAACAATGAAAACATAAAAAAAATAGCAAGCTTACGATTGCAAAGAGCCAACTTATTGGGTTATCCTACCCATGCTCACTATGTGCTCGAAGAACAAATGGCAAAAAATCCTGAGAATGTAAATAAACTCATCAATGAACTGTGGAAGCCCGCTATCAATAAGGCAAAAGATGAAGCTGAGGAGATACAGGCATATATCAATGCTGAAGGTGGCAAATTCAAGCTGGCGCCCTATGACTGGCGGTACTATGCTGAGAAGATCAGGGTACAAAAGTATGCACTGGATGAAAATGAGATCAAA
>JAYTNJ010000240.1:0-3341 GCA_043748345.1 Saprospiraceae bacterium | reverse complement strand
AGTGGTTTGACTTACGATTGACTTAGGTAAAATAAAAAAGCCCGCAAAAATCAGCCAATACAAAGATTTGTTTACAGTTGACTTTACAGACTTGTTGATTGTATTGGAATATAATCCAACACACATTGTAGTGTTTAAACTTTTCATTCTCAAATTTTTAGGTTCACTTAAAGCTGAATTGAATATTCGGAAACACAATTCAGGTAAATATAATCAATCAGTTTTGACTAAACTCATTTGCTTTGACAAAACAATTCATTGCTTATTAAAATATAGTTAACGGCAAGCCATATACTATTTAGAAACAATAAAGATATTGAAAGATTTTAAATAAGAATACGTTTTCGGTTCATATTGATAACGAATCCGGATATGTAGCATGAATTACTTTTCTTTAGAAAAGCATTAAAATTTATTCTCAACTCAGGTACAAAATCCGAACCAATTATATCCTATCTTTAAATCTCTACGAAGTATCTAATCGATTCCGAAAAACAAAAATAAGTCAAAAATACGAAGGAATAGAATTAAAAAACACAAATGTCATAAATACGACACTAATCAGAAGTGATTCAATAACAATATATTACGTTTATTTATAACTCATATTGTTCTCATATTTTTGACATTTCACAGAGTATAAAATTCTATAATAAATAAGGTGTTTTGATAAGGGAGCTTATATATTATGTATTGGTTTAAAGTCAATAACACAAGTCTTTTTAAGATTATAACTTCATCACAAATAAATCTAAAAAAGGGATTGCCTTAGTGAAGACAATCCCTTTAATAAATTTTCAAAATATAAATCTTTACTCTATTCTGATAAGTTTTCTTTGCGTGGTAACGCCATCAATAGTTATGACTACATTGTATACTCCTGCAGGTATTTCAAGAAGATTGATATTATACAGCACATCTCCTTCGGGTTGAATATCCGATTGTTTCAAGACTTTAACCAGCTTAGAAGCACCGTCGAAGAGCTCTATCATCACCATGGCATTCTGCACCACCACAACCTGAATGTTGGTTTCATTTCTGGCCGGGTTCGGGTACATATCCACTGATGATTCGCCAATGTGGTCAACCCTTACCAATCTGCTGTAAGTAAACTGGCCATCAAAATCCACCTGTTTGACCCGGTATATGTAGGCACCGGGATTCTCAACTTCAAAATCTGTCTGACTGTAAGCACTTATCTGGGTAGTATTGCCTTTTGCACCGACTTTGCCTGGTATTACCTTAAAGTCAGTATCACCGTCAAGCTTCCTTTCGACTTCATAATAGCTTGCATTGACTTCTCTGGCTGTACTCCATGAGATAACGTGCGTTTTAGCTACACGTTTTGCATTTACTTCAAGCCAATCGACCGGAAGGACACCAAAAGCCAGACCCAAATCGATATTTTCATTGACCATACCAGACTCAAAAGAGAATGCCCTGGTGGTATTAGGTCCATAACTATGGTCTACATCACTGTCAACATTATCAGTTCCTGCCTTTGGTACCGTAGCTCCAAATCCTGCCGGAGGTGTAAACTTCATATAATACTGCTGTTTTTCCAGATAATCCAATGTGTATGTACCATTTATATCTGTGTATGCAGTACCTGCCACTTTACCAGTCGCCATTTCGATGGCTTCCACTTTGATGCCTTTTACTTTTGGCTCGCCCGGATCCTGTAATCCATTCACGTTTTCATCTTTCCAGACTAAATTACCAGCTACACCCATCGGATAGAAACCTGCTCCGATGTCTGTTCTAGAACTTCCTGATACTGCAAGAAATACATCAGTCTTACCATTTGACTGAATATCACTGTCAAATTCTCTATTGTTTCCTACACCCGGTACCGCTCTTACAAGGCCCAATGGAGGCATGATGACTTCTATATAATATTCTCCCGGAGGTGCACAAAACATAAAGTATCCGTCATCAGAAGGTGATCCCGGTTTTTGGCCCGTATATTTGAAATCAAAAATGGTCCAGCTGCCGAAGTGGTTTCTCCAGAGGTTTACTTTCAGACCATTGATACCATTTTCATTGGTATTCCATACGTCATTTTTGTTGATGTCATACCATACCAGATCACCGATAGGCACACATTTGTAATATCCGGCATCTATACTCAGTTCGATTTCACCGGGAGCCAGATTTGTCGCGGATGTCGTTCCAGTACCGTTGGTGCCATCCATATCACTGTCAGTATTGTCATTTCCACGGTTCGTGAATGTCCTCTCGTATCCTGCTGGAGATTTGAACTCCACGTACACATTTCCGGGCACCACATTGTCAAACATATATTTACCTGCAAAATCGGTAAATTTACTAGCCAAAAAGGCACCATTTGACCTGAACAGATTGACCTGTACACCCGGTATTCCCGGTTCGCCACTATCCTGCTGGCCGTTTCCGTTAAGATCATGCCAAACAAAATCTCCAATAGATGCAAGCTGCGCTATACCGGCATCCCTGGTAGTGTCTCTCACTCCCGGATTTACCTGGAAACAATCGGTAAAGCCGGTTGAATTTACATCAGAATCCAATTGCGGATTACCCCCTTGGTTTTTGTAAACAAAACCATAACCAGGCAGTAAAGGTGTTATGTCAAATTTGAGTTTGTATGATCCTCTGAGAACATTGTCAAATATGAATTTTCCATCAGGCCCTGAAGTAGTACTCCTTAACAAAACATTATTACAATCATACAAGCCTATAGCAATGTTAGGAATTCCTGGTTCGCCCGAATCCTGGACACCATCACCATCCAGATCACGCCAGACAAAATCACCGATGGTAGAAAGTACGCTTATCAAAGTATTATCCTGTGCTGTACCCTTGTCTTCAGGTTGTGACGGGTTGGTACTTTCATGTTGTGTGCCTGCATCTGAATTGTCAGTAGTTGTCATCGGATTACTTGTAACAGGATCATTATAAACCGATCCATTACTCCTGGCTGCCTGACCTGTACCGGTCGCTCTGTTCCACAACGAATCAGGTATCATAGGTGAAGTCGCATCAATTTCAATTCTTATCTGAACCACGACTTCCTGCCCCGGAGCTAATAATCCACTTGTTCCGTTAAATATATTCGGATTGGACGATCTTCCGTCGAAAGAGGCATTGAGAACCGGAGGAACAGTAGCATCTGAACTCAATATAATTGGAGGCGTTGCCGGAGCAAGATTTACAAAGTATGGTCCTACATATTTAATTAACTCTATAGTATCCCTTAGATTGAAATTTGTCAAATGTGTATTACCTACATTTTTAACTGCCAGATTCAGTAAAACATCAAAATGACCTGTGATTCCGCTGAGCGGGTTGAGATATTCCACCAC
>JAYTNJ010000239.1:0-10828 GCA_043748345.1 Saprospiraceae bacterium | reverse complement strand
CCACAAGTTGTACACGCCTGACAACTTCCCCCACAATCGATACCTGTCTCACTACCATTCTTAATCCCGTCAGTGCAACTAGGTGCAGCTGTATTACCTACGCAAAAGTTTATAGTTTTGGATGATGTATACGAAGTATTAGTAACTAATTCTGTTGTTCCCTGAGTAACTTTAAAATATCCCGGAGACAAAATGCCATCACCATAAGCGTCACTAATATTGAATGTGTAACATCCTAAAGCCAGACAATAAGAGTGTGTATTCAGAGTTTGACTAAGGGCGTAGCTACCTCCACTTGCTACCGTAACACCGGAAGCATTTTTAATATTCCATGTGATTTCTGAAGGGTATTGGTCTGTACGAATATCTACTGCCACATTTATACAACTACCACATTGGGCAGCACATGTGCCACCACAATCAACTCCAGTCTCTGTTCCGTTTTTAACCCCGTCACTGCATGTTGGACAAGCTAAACAGCTACCACCGCAATCTATACTTGTTTCATTACCATTCTTTACACCGTCATTGCAGGAAGTACAAGGGATACAGCTACCGCCACAATCTACCCCCGTTTCAGAACCATTTTTTAGACCATCACTGCAGGTAGGGCAGGCAGTACAGCTTCCACCACAATCGACACTTGTTTCATTGCCATTCTTTACACCATCGTTACAAGAAGAACATGGGCTACAGCCACCACCACAGTCTACTCCAGTCTCAGTGCCATTTTTTATTCCGTCATTACAAGTGGGTGCAGAAGTACTTCCTAAGCAGAAATTCGCAGTTTTTGTCGTTGTATATGGCAAATTGCTTACCAATTCAGTTGTACCTTGCATGACTGAATAATAACCTGGTGAGAGTATTCCATCACCATAGGTATCACTGAGATTTAAGGTGTAACATCCTGCTGGCATACAGTAGGAATGTGTATTTAGTGTATTGGCAACAGCGTAATTTCCACTGCTTTGAATAGTAGTTCCTGATATGTTTTTAATATTCCAGGTAACCTCAGCAGGATATTGATCAGTTCGAATTTGTACGACTATATTCACGCATGTTCCGCATGGGGTACATGAGCCACCGCAATCTACTCCGGTTTCTGATCCGTTTTGGATCCCATCCGTACATGAAGGTGTAGCCCCACTTTGTGTAAGACTGTAAGTGCGTGTTATACCACTTCCTGATACAGTTATAGTTGCAGTTCTTGGACTTGTCGATGTATTAGCTCCATACGTAACAGTTAATGTATTGTTACCAGTAATACTACCGGCAGGGACAGTACACCATGCTGAAGCATTAGATGATGCTGACCATGATATATTGGACGTAACTCCTACATTTACAGAGCCGGAGCTCACTGATGCTGTCCCTGTACTTGCACTAAGTGTAAGTGAAGGTGGTGGTGCTGTACTTCCACTCTGGGTAAGATCATACGTACGAGATATACCACTTCCAGTTACAGTAATCCTGGCAGTTCTTGAAGTTGTAGATGCGTTGTCTGTATAAGTGACTGTCAAAGTATTGTTACCTGTGACAGTACCTGAAGGAACAGTACACCATGATGCAGCATTAGATTCGGCTGACCATGTTATATTAGAAGTGACTCCCACATTTACTGAGCCAGAGCCCGCCGAAGCTGTTCCCGAACTTGCGCCAAGTGTAAGTGCGGCTGCATTTCCACTCTGGGTAAGGCTGTAAGTACGTGTTATATCACTTCCTGTTACTGTAATAGTTGCAGTTCTTGGACTTATCGATGTATTTGCTCCATACGTAACTGTCAATGTACTGTTACCTGTAATATTTCCGGCAGGTACAGTACACCATGATGAAGCACTAGATGATGCTGACCATGATATATTGGATGTAACTCCAACATTTACAGAGCCTGAGCTCACTGGTGCTGTGCCTGTATTTGCACTAAGTGTAAGTGAAGGTGGTGGTGCTGTACCTCCACTCTGGGTAAGATCATACGTACGCGATATACCACTTCCAGATACCGTAATCCTTGCGGTTCTTGGGCTTGTAGACGTATTAGCTGCATAAGTGACAACCATCGTTCCGTTACTTGATCCATTCGGAGGTGATACTGTGCACCACGTCGTAGAATTTGATGATGTTGTCCAAGCTACATTTGATGTCACTGGCACATTCACAGAAGAAGCTGCAGCAGATGCAGTACCTGTGGTGGCCCCAAGACTCAAACTGGAAGCACTACCTGCTGTGCAAAACGATTTAATTTCTGAACCTCCAAACTGACCTCCTGATATCAAGGTAGTATTACCCTGTTTGATCAGATATGAGCCACTTCCGAAGGCACAACAAATCCCATCACTATATAAATCTCTAATGGTAAAAGTATAACATCCGGCAGGAAGACAAAGACTTATAACGTTAAGCGTATTTCCTGATGAATATGGGCCACCTGTATAAACTATTGTTCCTGCAGAATTTTTTATTTCCCATGATGTTTCATTAGCATAACTATCAGTTCTGAGCTCCATGGATAATACATTGTCAGTACATTGTGTACCTCCACCTCCACCTCCGGCGCACGGCTGCAGGCACGAAGCACTTGTTACCCTTGAACGCATTATATTACCAGGCTGAGTACCAAATCCATTGCTAAATTTTATACCTATAGATGTCAAATGACAATAAGACATGATAGTACCACCTGTGACCGATGAAGGCAGGCCAGGGTTTGGACAACTTCCTTCGGGAGTAGCACATCCGTCAATAGCTGTGTTATTACCATTCCACACACAGGCGTGGGTATGTTGTGACCCGAAAAGATGTCCGAATTCATGTGCACATACTTCAACCGTCCAGCTGTAAGTTGGCACATTCTGATATGAACTTTGGATTCCTGAATAGCTCATGCTATAGTCCGGATTTGATCGGCAAAATCCATCGACCCAAGCTATGCCCCCACTTGCTTTAAATGAAAGCAACATACCGAGATCTCCATTAAATCCCTGTCTTTGTGCGGCAAAAGCATCCAGCATTCCACCGGAATTAGTAGAATTATAAGGACTGGCTTGTGTCCATACTACCACTTCAGAAACTACAGTTTTTATTTGTTCATTTGCATATAAGGTACTTACCTGATTAAATACGCCTCCGATGTAGTTATTTACACTGGTAAGACTACTACCCTTATTAACATAAATATCAAAATCAACTTCAAGATATAGACGAACGCAGTCAGTAAGAGCCCTGGTGCCGGTATGAACTCCTTGAAGTTCATCATCATCATATGGTTTCATATCATCCTTCGCACTGCAAGAAGCCTTTCTTTTTTCTACTATCTGATCGTCCTGATAAAGAATGTGCTGGTCGGAATTTTCAAGTTTGCCTATGACTAGATTTCCTGTGGCTGCAGGATGAGATATAATACCCATGATCTGATCACCATAAATTGAAACTGCTGCCACACTTTTATCCTGATCTCTGATAATACCACGATAATGTTTGCCATGATCCACATGCATAATCTCCATAGATGGAGCAGCCCTAAGGATAAAATCATCAGAAAATGGATTTACTTCAACCAGATCAAGTACAATATTATTTCTTCCTGACTGTGGTATGGTTAATGAAATAAACGGTGATTTGGTCTTTGATAACGTTTTGACAGCCTGCCTATCCAGTGAGAGTAAACTATAAGTTTCTATCTCGGAAGGAATGGGTGTACCACTTCTTTCGGAAGAAATCAGGAAAGGATTAAGTGACACCTGATTATGAGACCGCCTCGCATCTTTAACAAGACTGGATGGCTTTAAAAGTTCTGACTGTGCTGACACAGACAAAACTGATAATATTAAAGCAATCAGTAAATTAAAACAATTCTTCATGTATTCTTTGGTTTTTACCAGGTCTTTATGGTAGCCTGTGGGATGTAAAAAATAAAAACGGATTATTATCTATAAATACCTGAAAGGGGGATGTAAAATGCCTACATTACTATTTAAACATTTCAATGCAAAAATAGACTCATTTTTCTTTATAAACAATGAAATAATGCATTTTTTATTTAAAATAGATGGAAACCCTGATATCCTTCTAATGGTTTTACTTCAAATTTAATACCTAAAACCAAAGAAAAATTTTAATTTCTTAATAAAAAATAAATATTATTTTATGTAATGCATTTATCTATGTAAATTAATGCAGAATGCATTAAATATAAATTTGCCATGTTAATAAAAATTATAACTTTTTTATAGTTGATGGTAAAGAGCCAATCACATTAATTGTACCCTGATTAAATATTACCGGATTTACATTGCCCTTTACTTCAGTATTCTGCAAAATGAGCACTCCTTCATTCCTGATAACCGGGTTGGCGGTGCCGCTCAAGTGTATTTTTATATCTTTCAAAGTTAGTGACTTGCCGGGAACAACACGAATTCCATACGTACCCGAAAAATTAAGATCTATTATCGTTGAGCCATTTCCCTGTAAAGTTATATTTTTGTCTATCAACCAGGGAGAAGTAAGAACAGAATTAACTCCGGCATTGTAGGTAACTATACTCCCTTCAGTCAAACACTGAAAGGTACTGCGAATCGTACCGGAACCAGAATCCCCGGAAGCAGTTACTATAGATGGACATGTGATAGTTACCGGTTTACAGTTAGAGCTGAATAATAAACAATTGCCTGAACTTTGCACTGCCGAAAGGGTCTGACCTATCCAGAGATTGGGATCAAGCGTCGATGAAAAATTTACACCATAAATACAATACGAACCTGCCGCCAAAGTAGTAAAATCTGAAATACTGCTCACTGATGCTATCTGATTACTGGAAGAGTTAACAGCGAGATAGGTATATGATATTCCAGAACCAGAGTTTGGATTACTTTCATAAACTATAGCACCCGAAGGACCTGTTATTGTTAGGTTTACAGAAGTACCAGCAGTCCTGAATAAAACAGCTGAATATTCTCCGCAAGGATTAGAAAGATTTAATGTCATTTGACTACTAAAAGAAGCCGAACCAAATGGAATACCATCCACATCATAACAAGTTGAACCTAAATAATTTGAGCACGGAGATGCCGAACTATATATGCCACTGTAAACCGTCAGGGGATTGGCAGTATTCATGCTGAAAGTATAATTTCCCGCCGTCGTAATTCGAAATGAAAATGAAACAGATGAATACCCAAAATTGGCTGTGGTACAGTTACCGGCCCCGGTAGATGCCGGAGTCAGATTATAAGCTACATTAACTGTTGAGCCGCTTGTGGTTAAAGTTTTAGTACTAAAACTATTCCCGTTGAAAGCTACTAAACCCATATTCAAAGTAGATGCTGCATAAGGTGCTGATAATGATGATGTTTGACATATATTTGAAAATGAAACAGAGCATGAACTTGATAATGTAAAATTTACATCACTTATGTCAAATACTTCAAAACAACTATTAGGCGCATACCCTATTTTAACCCTTGCTTGTGTAGTATTGGGGTATGATCCAAGAGTAAATGATTGAGAACCATCATTAGGTGTATTAGTTACCAGTGAAATCGGAAAAGAGTAACCCCCATCCAATGACAACAATATATCTACATTGGCAAAAAGTGAATTTGTATTATTGACTGCCCAGGTTACCGTCTGAGTGCCCGCAGACCATGAAACGGCGGTATTCGGTGATGTTACAGACAGGGGTCCGGCAGTAGCACTGACACTTATCGCTATGTCGTCACTACCGATCCCGCCATTGTTCGTATTATTATCCCGGCCAGTAAGTCTCAAATTTATGGTTCTTGCGACATTTGGAAGTGGTTCAAAACTACTTACATTACTATTATTTAATATCGTACTCAATACAGGAAAAATTCTCTTATTTCCACCTACTGTCGGTGGGTAAGATCTGAACAATGGAGCAATGGCGCTGCTTCCTGCAACGTTTCCTATAAATCCGTGCGTAGGCGAACCTGCTCCATCTTCATCTATCTGCTCCCAAATGTAAGTAAGTACATTTCCAGCATTGGGGTCAGACCCACTTCCCTGTATGGAAAAAGGAGTAAGCTTTGGTATGGTATAGCTCGAGGAGCAAGGATTAGCGATTACTGTAGGCGGCGCATTACCTGTTGCTGTATTGGTCGCACATCCCCCTCCTGTACCGCTGATATAACTTAAAAAACTCTGGATACTAAAACTGTGAAAATAATCATCGTCAAAATCTTGCACATTGTTACTTGCCTGACAAGATCCGGCATAAGACATAATTGTAGTACCGCTACCTATTTCTACAGCACTGTTTGGAGACATATTTCCAACGGCACAATTTGCCCCGTTTCCGTTGAATGTGTGGTGCGCGCCAAACATGTGGCCCAACTCATGTATCATAATCCCAATGGCAATAGTGTTGATATTTGAGCCTCCACTCCACCCTCTTGCCTTTGAAGATCCGCATACACCGCCAATAACGGCAACTCCACTGCCGCCACTAGTCATCCCGTTCAGGGCATGTCCAAGATCATAACTAAGTGTTGGAAAGCTTGCCTGAACGGCAGTTGATGCCTGATTGGTTAGATCTGAACCAGCAGGATCAAATGGATCTGTTGAAGGATTTGTATATATGGTCGGACTGGAAAAGATAGTAAAATGGATCGCCATTTCTATATTATATCTCACATTGATCAGATTGATTATACTGACTATTGCCGCATTGGCTGTAGAATTTGAATTGTTGCCAAGGTTTGCATTCTGGTAAAACTCACCGGTAGCTACCAGCGCTATTTCATAGGTACGCCTTGTCCCCCCGTTGGTAAAAGCTGATGGAGCAAATCTTTTTCCCAATTTTCTGACAGGTTCTGATTCTTCACCACTTTCACAACGGAGATTATTTATAGGGCCAATAGTATAAGAGATATGTTTTACGGCATTTCTTTTGTCCTGAGGCTCCAGCTTTATCATTTTTCCATCCCTGATGATCATACCTTCCAACCCAAATCGACTTATAAATATCCTTCCGTGTATGGTTTTGTCTTTTACTCCGGATAAAGTGTAGGTTTTGAAATCAGGATATTTCCTTGCCATTTCACTGGAAATTACCGGAGATTCCCAAACATTAAAATCTACGATAATGCCATTTTCGTCCGGCAGCGATATGAGTGAAGGTATGCTTTCAGGATCAGTTTCCATTGGGGTGTTGGAAAATCTCCCTGATAACATTGTCATATCAAGGTCAAACAGGTATTTATTTTTACCTGTAACTTCACCCTGCATTACACTGGAAACTTCATCAGGTGATACCAATGAGTTTTGTGATGCTAATGGCATTGATGGGTTAATGATAATATAAACTAAAAGAAATTTTGCGGGTAAACTCCAGCACATGCTGAATACATCGGAGTTCTTTTTTTTAAAAGATCCTCTTAATATAAAATGGGTTAATGCAAAGAAGTGTTTGTTCATGCTGTTTTACAAAACTGGTTAATAAAGGGTAAAAAACTGTACACAGAGAACTAATATCTCAGGTTAAAAAAATAGAAATTAAAATATTAACCTGAAATTCACGATTCATTTATATCAAAAACCGTGCTATTGCATTACACAAATAACTAATTTATAGTTTTTATGTTCACAAATAAATAAAAATATCTTTTTTAGATGGAAGGCATAAAACGAGTAGCAGTATTTTGTATCATCAAAAGTGGAAGTCAGTTTCTTCTGCTAAAGCGTGCCAAAGAACCCAATAAAGGTAAAATGGTACCTGTAGGCGGAAAAGTAGATCCTTTCGAAAGTCCTCAAAATGCAGTCATCCGCGAGACTTTTGAAGAAACAGGTCTCACATTGACAGAATGTAAGTTTTGTGGTGTTTTGACTGAGACATCCCCTACTAATTACAATTGGGTTTCATTTATTTATTCATCAGAGATTGAATTTATTGAAGCACCATACTGCGATGAAGGGGAATTATCTTGGGTACACGAAAACGAATTAGAAGACCTGAACACGCCACCGACAGATTTGCATATTTACCAATATGTAGCAAATAATATTCCTTTTGTATTCAGTGCAGAATATGATGCTAATTTAAACATGATAGCTTTATCAGAAGAATTATCTGGTAATATTATAAGCACAAACAAATTTGACACCACATTTTAAATTTTCGTCATCACACATTATTCTATGCGCATTGAGATATATCCAAATTGATACTAAATCAATTGAATTTCAAATTTTATCCTATCAATTAAAATAATTCAAAAATATTTTAATCCCATTACAACCATTTTTGAGATATCTTCGTCATTAAGTGTGTAAATAAAAAAGAAACAGATTTTGAAGATTGTAGATATATATGGTGAATTGAATGTATTAATACAATTAGCCATTGCTCAAGACAGACAATCGCAAAAAGTGCTTTACCAAAAGTATGCCCCCAAATTATTGAGTATCTGCAGACAATATGTGGCAGATAGCCATACAGCTGAGGATTTACTCGTGACAGCATTTATGAAAATATTTACCAATCTATCTAATTATGAAAACCAAGGCAAATTTGAAGCATGGATTCGAAGAATTACAGTCAATGAATGTATTTCACACATCAGAGCTAATAAGAAATTTCGGTTTGCTGAGGAGCATGAAATAGTTACAATATCAGACGGCGCTGACTTAAGTTTACATACAGAAGATATTCAGGGTATGATAGATAATTTACCCTTTGGATGTAAAATGGTATTTAATCTCTTTGCAGTAGAAGGATACAAACATCATGAAATCGCAGTCATGTTAAATATTTCGGAAGGTACCTCAAAATCACAATTGGCTTATGCCAGAAAACTGCTTCAGCAAATGTTAGAATCAGATAAAAAAAGACAATATGGATAACTCGCCGATAGAAAATAAAATAAAGGAATACCTGGATCAAAGGTCACTGGATCCATCACCCATGGCATGGGACCGATTAGATTCCATGTTATCCGTAACTGAAAGCCGGAAGCCAAAAAAGCTACCTATCTTTATGTCCGTTGCCGCCAGTATTACCTTATTGTTAACGGTAGCTTTGTGGTTACATTATGCACAAACTCCCGTAAAATATACTGGTAAACTGATCGTTGTAAACCAGCTTGAAGAAAATAAAATTAAAGTTCAAGATCAAATAATTCAAGATATCCCTAATCCAAAACAACCAAGCACAATACAGATAAGTAAAAGCTCTCAATATCTTCAAAGGGATAAAAAGTCATTTACTGATGCAGTCATTGCCAATAGTAACGAAAAAGATATTGTTGACAAAAGTACAATATCAGTCGGAGGGACTCCCTCGATATATTCAACTATATCAGACTTAAACCCATCATTTCAACCAGATAAAAATGTTGTGATTAATAATAAAGTTGAAAATAATGTTGTTTCAGGGCTAAAAATAGATTCTGACCAGTTGCTCAAAAGTGTCGAAAATACTTCAAAGATATCCAGCCAGTCCGTCACTTCGAGTAAATATGGGTTAGACCCTCAAAAATTGCTTTGGGAAGCTGAAAATACCCCTGAAAAGAAATTAATTTCGAAAATTTTTAAATCCATTCAGGAAAATTCAGGTCCTGTGTTCGCTGCTGTAAGTGAACGAAATGAGGTAAAATCTAAATAATATAAAACATATTTTTCAAAAATTTAAATCAAATACAATGAACAAATTAATGTACATCCTGCTATTTTTATGTCTACACTATTCGGTAAACGGACAATCAGATTTTGAAGACCGGGTCAAATATATCAAAAGGAATATAGAAATTATTTCTGGTCAGGAAAAGGAAGCTCTAAGATCAAAAGTTGAGGAGATCAATCAAAAACTGGAAGATAAAGAATTAACCTCTGAAGAAGCAGATATGCAGAAAAAAGCTGCAGCCGAAAAATGTGCTGCTATGATCGAACAAAGAATAGAACCCTTCGAAAACGAACTACGAGAACTGATCAAAAGCGAAGTAAAAGGAAAAGATGAACGAATCGAATCGTTGGATGATGATGAAGATGATGATGAAGATGATGAAGATGATGATGATGAAAATAAAGATGACGACAGGGCTGACAGAAAAAAGGAGATCAACATCGATGGATTTAAATTTGACTGGAAGCCCCGACATCAACGAAAAATGAGAAATGAACAGCGCACCACAACACAATTTGTATTTGCTTTTGGACTAAACAACATAGTATCTGACGACAATCTTGGAACTATTGAAAATAATGGCATCAGACTCAGTAATTCAAGGTTTTATGAATGGGGTTGGACCTGGAAAACGCGACTTGCTGCCAATTCACCATTTCTGAACCTTAAGTACGGGCTATCACTGACATATAACAATCTGAGACCTGACAACAATCAGTATTATGTCAAAAACGGTGGCAAAACTCTTTTGGCAGAACATCCATTTTCACTCAGGGACGAGCCTTACTTTCGTATGACCAACTTGGTAATTCCTGTTCACCTTGAGTTTGATTTTTCAAAACGAAAAAAATTAGATGATGATAAGATGGTCATTCGCACACAGAAAAGTGTGAGAGCCGGTATAGGTGGCTACGCAGGTATCAACACCCGCACCAAACAAATACTTAAGTACAAAGCTGATGGTCTGAGGACAGATCAAACTACCAAAGGTGACTACAATACCAGTGATTTTATTTATGGTATTAGTGCTTATATTGGCTACAGAGATGTAAGTCTATACACAAAATACGACCTTAACCCGATCTTCACTGATAATACCGTGGAACAAAATAATATATCCTTTGGATTGAGATTTGATTTTCACTGATTGTCTGGTTGCAGTTTTGGAGTGTTAGCTTCCCGAAAAAAAGACAC
>JAYTNJ010000238.1:0-5851 GCA_043748345.1 Saprospiraceae bacterium | reverse complement strand
AAAAAAATTATTATTTCTAGGAAGCTCATGTATATATCCCAAAATGGCTCCGCAACCTATGAATGAGGATGATCTTCTGACAGGAATTCTGGAAGAGACTAATGAACCATATGCCATTGCTAAGATCGCTGGTATTAAACTTTGCGAAAACTATCGCAGACAATATGGATGTAATTTTATATCCGCTATGCCCACCAACCTATATGGACCGGGAGATAATTATGACCTCGAAAAATCGCATGTCATACCAGCTATCATTCGCAAGATGCATCTGGGCAAATGTCTGGATGAAGGAAATTGGGGTGGCTTGAGAGCCGATCTCAACCGACTGCCTATAGAAGGTGTCAACGGAAACAATGATGAAAGTGTAATAATCAGCATCCTGAATAAATATGGCATCACCCAAATCCCCCAAGACCAAAGTCTAAAGACCCAAGACCAAATTCTAAAGACAAATGACCAAAACCCTGAAGACCAAAGTCTAAAGACCAAAGACCAAATTCTAAAGACAAATGACCAAAGTCTAAAGACCAAAGTCCAAAGACCAAAGTCCAAAAACAACCTAGTAAACCATCAACTTCATAAAATCCAGAAATGCTAAAAGAGCTTTTAGAAAAGAAAAAATTAATATCGGTTACTGGCCTTGGATATGTCGGTTTGCCCTTGGCTTTGGAGTTTGCAAGGCATTTCAAAGTGATTGGTTTTGATATCAATAAGAGTAGAGTCGAAATGATGAAACAAAATATTGACCCTTCAAAAGAATTGGATAGTTCTTCATTTAATGGGTGTGATATCGAATTTACCAGCGATCCAGATGATCTCAAAAAGGCTCATTTTCATATAATAGGTGTGCCCACAGATATTGATGAGCATAAGGTTCCTAATCTTAAACCACTCTTAGGAGCGTCAGCGAGTGTAGGCAAAGCCTTAAAATCCGGAGATATCGTAATTTATGAAAGCACTGTCTAGCCGGGATGCACTGAGGACGATTGTCTGCCAGTATTGGAGCATGAAAGTGGATTGAAAGGCGGTATAGATTTTAAATATGGTTATAGTCCGGAGAGAATTGTACCTGGTGATAAAGTTAGGACATTGACCAAAATTCTTAAAATTGTTTCTGGCTGTGACCTAGCTACTTTAGACACTATTGCTGATGTATATGGCACTATCATCGAAGCGGGAGTGTATCGTGCTTCTTCGGTTAAAGTAGCTGAAGCCGCTAAGGTCATTGAAAATACACAACGTGACATCAATATCTCCCTGATGAATGAGTTGGCAATCATCTTTGATAAGATAGGAATAGATACATCAGAAGTCATAGAAGCAGCAGGTACTAAGTGGAATTTCCACAAATATCAGCCAGGGCTAGTAGGTGGCCACTGTATCAGCGTAGATCCGTTCTATCTTATGCACAAGGCAAAACAAATCGGCCACGATCCGCAAGTCATTGCAGCCGGACGAAGGGTTAATGACTATATCCCCCATTTCATCGCGAAACGCGTAGTACAAACCCTGATCGAAATCGGTAAAAATCCAGGCAAATGCAAAGTATTGGTCATGGGCATCACCTTCAAAGAAGATGTGGCAGACATCCGCAATAGCAAGGTTGTAGATATGATCAGAGAACTTATGTCCTACTCTCTTAATGTTCATGTAGTGGATCCCTGGGCATCTGCCAATGAGGTTGCGCATGAATATGGATTGTCACTCATAGACGCACCAGTCGGTAAGTATGATGCAATAGTCCTTGCGGTAGGTCATAAGGATTACAAAAACCTGACCAAAGAAGAGTTGAAAGATCTTTCTATTGGCGATCTGCTCCTTTTTGACATCAAAGGCGTCAAGAACGCAAAGGAATTTGATAATTATTGGAGACTGTAATGAAATACAAATAAAATTTACGATTTAGGATTTTGGAATGACGAATGATGAAATACGGAATGCGAAATACGAATGATTAATGGGGTAGTGAATAATAATTTAATATCCGGGCATTTCTAATCATGAGACTTCATGAAGCTAATGACTTATAGCCAAAGACCATAGACCAAAGTCAAAGACCAATAGCTAATGCGCCAATTTGCCAAGCAACTGACTACCTAATAAGCCAACAACCAAATTGCCACTAAGACTCGAAGTTATTGAAGATCAAAAAAATTTATAATTCGGTAAAGACCATCATTCAAAATCACATCAACAGATATGCCTGAAATTAGTCGCTTTTACGGAATTATTATATATATGTATTCATTTGACCATAACCCACCACATATTCATGTTAGGTATGGTGAAAAGGAATCAATATTTTATATAAATAAGTTAACTTTTGAAAGCTCAATGCCAGAAAAAATAGAAAAAAGGGTGGTTATGTGGGTAACTCTGCACTTGAAAGAAATATTACATAACTGGGAACTTGGACAGGAAGGTAAAATGTTAGTAAAGATAAAACCTTAAAAAATGGATAGAATAATTATTACAGATGTTGAATACGTCAAAGAAAATATATTGAACATCACATTTAATAATGATATGAAGTTTGATGTTAATTTTGATGAAATATTGGAGCTTCCTGCGTTTTTGGATTTAAAGCCTAAGGATAATTTTATTCAGTTTGGGTTAGTAAATGGAACATTAGAATGGTACAATGGAGCAGATTTGGCTCCTGAATATATATATAAGCTAGCATTGAAACAAAATAAAAATACAATTTTAACATAATTGAGGGAAACAAGTCCGTAGTTGAATATCCACAACTTTTTGGATTTTGGGTATAACCTGTCAACATTTTTTATGAGACTTCAATAGCCAAAGACCAATAGCCAAAGACCAACAGCCAAAGACCAATAGCCAAAGACTAAAATCTAAAGACCAAAGACAAAAGTCAAAGACCAGTTCCCGAAAAACCAGAAATGGAACACGAAAAATGGTTTTGATAAACTTAATTTTGAATTTAATTGTATTATAAGAAATGCTAAAGAAAAATGGAGTCGAAAAATAAAATAGAAAACAGGATTACCATTGACCCGGAAATTTGTTTTGGAAAACCTGTTGTAAGAGGTATGAGGTATCCCGTAGAATTTATTCTTGAATTACTGTCAAGTGGTATGACCCCCGAAGAAATCATTGAAGACTATCCATCTCTGCAGAAAGAAGATATTCTTTCTTGTCTTTTATTTGCCACTAATGTAGTCAAGTATAAATCTTTTCAGCTTGCCCATTAATGAAATTTTAATCGACGCCCAAATTACGAATAAGCTTGCTAAACACCTGAAAGCAAAAGGTATTGATGTAAATCATGTTACTCAACTACCACACAAAGATCGAACCACTGATCAGGAGATAATTCAAACTGCTGATGTTCAAAACAGAATTGTACTAACTAAAGATAAGAACTTCATCAATTCTTTTATTATTAAAGAAATTCTTAATCGGGAAATTTAAATAATGATGAACTGTTCCGTCTTTTGGATTCGAATTTAGAAGAGATATTAGATGGATTTAAATCTCATTCTTTTATCGAATTAACAAGTAATCATATAGTTTTTCATAAATAACCATTATACTTTTTGAATTGGCAGCCACCCAATATCATGATATTCAAAGTCTTCCCTGATTTTTACAGATTCTATCTCATGGTCTTCAGACCGGAATGAAGGGAGCATCTTCGTGCTACAAAGAAAACTCCGGATATTGCAAAGTAATCACTGGAGGCAAGTTGTATTCATGTTGAGATATTAATGGCCATCCAAATTCATTTGGATGAAAATGCAAACAAAATGGCGTTTGAAATACCATTTGCAACACGAACTATCCACTTGCTAATTCAATTAGCAAGACCAATAAACCTAATAAGCCAACTTGCCAACTGCCAATTATAATCACCCCCATCCCGTCTCTTAAAAAAGGGGGAGCGTGGCAGGAAGGCGGAGTAAATAATGGGTTATCAAATTTATTTGGAACTTTGAATACATTAAAGTTTCGAATTCAATTTGCAAGACCAATGAACTTATTTAATAGCTAAAGACCAACAGCCAAGCTGGAAACTTATCTTTTCCAATATTTGTTATACTATCTATTTAAATCCTATATAATATGGAAACCATCGTCATCACAGTTAGTAAACAACAACCTAAAAAAATAAAAGCGTTTCTAGATCAAGAAAAGGTAGCCTATCACACAAAATCATCGCTAGAGAAATCAAAAAATAAGAATAAAACAGAAAAGAATCCTTATAATCCCGAATTTGTTGAAATGATCCTGCGAAGTAATCAGCAAGCGAAAGAAGGCAAGGGGCAAATAATAAAGATTGAAGATTTGTGGAAATAAAAATAATGGAAGACGCCAGTAAGCATCTTGCACATTGGCAAAAAAGTGGGAATAAAGTCGTCCAAAATAAAATATCTAAACTACTCCAATCTATTTTAGAAACTCCATTTTCAGGGCTCGGTAAACCTGAACCTTTAAAATAACAACTCACAAGTAAGTGGAGTCGGAGAATATCCGAAGAAGACAGAATGGTTTATGAAATAGATGAAGAAAATGATTTGCTCATCATACATTCATTAAAAGGCCTTTAACTGGTCAATGAAAGAATTGGCGTTTTGAATACAAAGAGAGAATGAATGATCCTCCTACATTTCATTTCGGCGGCCAGGCTGAATGAGAGAATGAAAAAATGGCGTTGTAAATATCATTTGCAACATGAACTATTCACTTGCAAATAGTATTTGCAAGACCAATAAACCCAGCTAATAGCTAACAAGTCAACCGCCAATTTTACTTACCCCTGGCCTCTCTTAAAAAAAAAGGTAGCGATGCAGTACTTACTTGTTCTAATGCTATAATAGTTTTTAAAAAATAATTAAACTCATTCCAAAAGATTAAGAGAATTTATAAAATCCTATTCAGCGGTTAAATTGGGAGATGGAAAGTATGAAGTTTAAATCCCATATTTAAAAGCCAAACCGTTTATCTCACCATCCCAGCTGAGATAAAGTATTACAGGGTTCCCGGCCTACTAACAAGGGTATAAGGAACAAATAGTTTTTGACAAACCCAATAAAATATTAAATGACTGGTGGAATAAAGCAACACCTGATAACCTTTATTTTTGGAGAGACAATGCAGGTCATGAAATGGACCTGGTCATGGATGATGCGGGTAAAGTAAAGCCCGTGGAAATTAAATCCGGTAAAACCATTACCAATGAGTATTTAAAAGGATTGCAATACTGGCATCAACTCACAGACACCACAGGAGGTTTGATTATATATGCGGGAGATATGATTCAAAAACGAAGTCAAAATATAGAAATCAGACCCTATTATTCACTTTCGGATTTGTAAATCCTAAACCAACTAGCCAATAACCCACAACGCCGGGATAGAGATAGTACCGAGCTTCACCTCCACAGCATAGGATTAAGATCGTTTTTTCTTGCAAAATAATTACTGCGTGTTACAATCATAATGTCCATCCAAATTCATTTGAATGAAACAACCAATAACCGAAATTTCCAAAGACCAAGACCTAATTCGCCAATTCGCCAACAAGCTAAGCAGCCATACTCTAAACTTCGGATAGGAACCATATATATTTTATTTTTGTTAGTTCAACATAATTGATAATTCTTTTAAAATGAAAACAATATCTCTAAATCAGATCCAAAAGGATTTAAATCATTTTATACAGCAAACTATTGATGATAATGATGAAATCACAATTTCTACTGACGGCGGTGCTGTTGTATTGATGTCAGAGAAAGAATGGAATTCTATTCATGAAACCTTACTAATATTAAAAGATAAGCCTGCGCTGACCGCACTACTGAATGGTCACAGATCAAGAAAAA
>JAYTNJ010000237.1:0-10280 GCA_043748345.1 Saprospiraceae bacterium | reverse complement strand
AGAGATGCGATTCATAAATTTGTTTTTTAGCGCTTCCAGATCTTCTCTGAAAATAACTGACTCAAAGTTTTTATTGCCATAGATCAAAGTCACCATTGTATCTCTGTGATTATGAAGACAGTCTCTAACATGAGACATTATGGGTGTGATCCCGCTACCCGCTGCAAAAAATACAAATGATTTATCGGTGGTATGATCTAAAGTAAAATTGCCTGCGGGTGGCATCACTTCCAGTGAATCACCTTCTTTTAGGGTTTCATTTGCAAATGTTGAAAACTTGCCACCCTGTATTTTTTTAATCGCAATAGTATGGCTGTCATTATAAGGATCTGAGCAAATAGAATAGGAGCGTCTTACATCTTCGCCCTTGATCTTATGCTTTATGGTTAGATATTGACCTGCCTTAAATTTAAAAGTTTCTTTGAGATCTGATGGTATATCAAAACTTGTTGTAATACAGTCTCTGGTCTTAGGTGTGATATTTTTAACAATGAGACTGTAAAAAGATTTATAACTCATTAAATACGAACATTTGTTCGCAAAGATATTGTATTTTAATTTCTATATGAGTATTTACAAATAATAATTTTGAAGATTAGAAATGCTACATTCTATTATTACCAAATAGACGTGTTAAATAATTGGTTTACAATATTTAAAATTTAATAAATATGAGGGAATACCCTTATATAATAACCAATGTATAGGAGATAATTATCTCAACGAAAAATCAAGTAAACCGAAGACTTAATCTGGCTTTGAATTACTTCTCCACAGATAGTTTTACCAAAAAATTATCCCAACAATGGCTTAATGACTTTTGACAAAATTTCATATTGTCCACACAATCAAGGTTGTAGCGTAGATTTTTTGGATCAAAATTAGGTATCAAGAGTGTTGCATCCACATCATCTAATTGGTCATTCAACCATTTTACCATCAAATTTTCTTGAACTTGTGTCATTGTATAATCATTGTAAACCCTTAAACGATTATATCAGGTAATACCCTACCTTTTTTATGGAAAAAAAAATAAAATAATTTTTACGTTCAGGGATATACGTTGAATAAATTTGCTTTAGAAGTGTATCTCACTATTTTTTTAGCTTCAGTGTTGCCATTACCTCCAAAGCTTTCTGCATTCTTTTTTCGATGGCTTTGACGCTGAGACCGAGAGATTCTGCTATCTGATTGTAGGTCATTTTTTCTATTCTATTCAAAAGGAATACTTCCCGGACACCTTCAGGCATACTTTGGATGGTGGCTTCAAGCTTGATTTTAAACTCTGCCATCTCCACCAGAAAATGTGGATCATCACTTTCATGTTTTGTCTCGAAGCCATGGTTATACGAATTTTTTACTTTTTGGTGCCGAACATGATCCAGAAAAAGATTGCCGGAGACAGTAAAAATAAAAGACTTAGCTTTTTCGTAAGGTACTTTTTCTAAATTATTCCATAGGCGGATAAAAGACTCTTGTGCCATATCTTCGGCCAGATTGATGTCATTACATTTGGCATAAATGAACATTCTGACAGATGAAAAATTTTCTAAGTAAAACTGTTTGAAATCATTCTCACTAATCAAATTCATTTCAGGATGTAATTATTTGATCTTTTAGATATTGTATAGCTTCTTTATAACCATTGAGTCCGTGTCCCACTATGCTATGCACTGCTGAGTCTTTAATATAATTAGTATGTCTGAAACTTTCCCTTTCGTAGATGTTTGTAATATGTACCTCCACTACAGGAGTGCTGATTGCCCTCAGGGCGTCTGCTATTGCTATTGAAGTATGTGTGTACCCACCGGCATTCAATATGATACCATTATATCTATATCCGACGCCATGTATTTTGTCTATGATGTCACCTTCGTGATTAGATTGGTAATAATGAAGGTTATATTCTGGAAATTCTTTTTCTAAATAAGAAAAATAATCTTCAAAAGTATTTTTACCGTATAATTCCGGCTGCCGGACACCTAGCAAATTCAGATTCGGGCCGTTAATTATTATAATCTGAACCATATCAGTTAGCTATTTCAGAAATGAATTTGATCCGTGAAAGCAATATTTCTTCTTCGCCTATGTCATCTTCCTGTAGCTTTCTTATTGCATCGTCAATAGAGTCTGTAACTGACCCTTTAAAATAATCATAAATTTCTTCAATGATTTCTTCATCCACTTTATCTTTGATATAATAGTTGATATTTATTTTAGTTCCTCCATCCACTATGTTATTTAATTCATACAGCAATTCATCATGTGTCATTTCGACATTTCTCGCGATGTCATCAAAAGGCATTTTTCTGTCTATCGACTGTATGATGGTTACTTTATTTCTTGATTTATTGGCCACCTGTTTTATGACAACTTCCGTAGGCCTTTCGATTTCATTTTCTTCTACATACTTTTTTATAAGTTCAATAAATGGCTTCGCAAATTTTTGAGCTTTGCCCTGACTGACGCCAGAAATCTGGAGCATATCATCCATACTGATGGGATAATACGTAGCCATGTCTTGCAGCGATGGTTCTGAAAAAATCACCCAAGGCTGTACTTTTAGTTTTCTGGCTTCTGACTTTCTAAGGTCTTTCAGCATTTCCACCAATACATTATCTAATGCCGCTCCCTGGCCGCCACCCATATCATATTCTCCATCGTCTTTTACAGTAAAATCACGATTTAAAGGTATCAAAAAGGATTCAGGATGTTTTATAAACTTCCTTCCACCATCTGTCAGTTTGAGTATTCCGTATTGTTCGATTTCTTTATATAGAAGGTCATTTAAGGCAGCTTGACGGAAAACTGTATGCCAGAATAACTCATCTTTTGAAGCTCCCGCTCCAAATAGTTCGAGTTTATCAAACTTAAAGTCTTTCATATCTTTTGAAGCTTTACCTGTAACAAACTCTACTAGTATTTTGATGGTATAATTTTCATTCAGTTGATCCACAACCTTGAGAGCAAGTCTCATCTCATCTTTTACTTCTTGTTTTTTCTTAGGAAATTTGCAATTATCGCACTTATTGTTGCATTTGCCATCGTCATATTCCTCTCCGAAGTAATGTAAAAGGAATTTTCTGCGGCACGTATTAGTTTCTGCATATGCAATCACTTCATCCATCAATTGTGCACTGAGTTCACGTTCAGCCACCGGTTTGTCTCTGAGAAATTTTTCAAGCTTCAATATATCTTTGTATGAATAAAAGGCCAAACAATCTCCTTTTAGTCCATCACGACCTCCTCGTCCGGTTTCCTGATAATAATTTTCAATACTTTTGGGTATATCAAAATGTATAACAAATCTGACATCGGGCTTATCTATACCCATTCCAAAGGCTATGGTAGCAACAATCACTTCAACTTCTTCCATTAAAAAATCATCCTGCACCTGGGTTCTAGTCTTAGCGTCCAACCCTGCATGGTATGCTGCTGCTTTTATTCCATTTACATTTAGAACTTTTGCAATTTCTTCTGTTGATTTTCGGGATTGCACATAAATGATACCGGATTTACCTTTGGACGTTTTTATAAATTGTATAATACTTTTTACTGCGTGGTCCTTATTTACTTTTGGTCTGATTTCATAAAAAAGATTGTCCCGGTTAAATGATGAAATGAATATATTGGGATCTTCCATTTCAAGACTTTTTACAATGTCTGTCTGTACTTTTGGGGTAGCTGTCGCAGTGAGGGCTATGATTGGAATATTTTCTCCTATAGCTGAAATCATGGTTCTGATTCTTCTATACTCTGGCCTAAAGTCATGGCCCCATTCGGAAATGCAATGAGCTTCATCTACTGCGACAAAGGATATATTTGTCTTTTGAAAAAATTCTATATTTTCATCCTTTGTAAGAGTTTCAGGGGCAATAAACAACATTTTAGTCTTGCCTGAAACAATTTCGCTTTTGACCTCATTCATTTGTGTCTTATTGAGCGATGAATTAAGAAAACTTGCTATGTTGTCTTCCTGGCTATATCCTCTGATAGAATCAACTTGATTTTTCATCAGTGCTATGAGAGGTGATATAATTATAGCTGTGCCTTCCATCATCATTGCCGGAAGTTGGTAGCACAATGATTTACCTCCTCCCGTTGGCATTATGACAAAAGTATTTTTATTGTCCAGAACACTTTTTACAATTTTCCTTTGCTCTCCTTTGAATGACTCAAATCCAAAGTACTGTTTGAGGGCTGACGTAATATCCTGATCTGAAAATACCATCTTTTATATGTAATTCTTGTTTTTTATTAATTAATCAATACAAGCAAAATATAAAAACAAAGTCTGTTTGAATTTTGCTTTCTGAAATCAGATAATGGGTTTAAACTCAATCAGCATTCAAATTCAAAAAGAAATAAGACACGCTGTTGTGTAGATTCCATAAAATTAAAACAATTTTTTATAATAACAAAACTTAAATCATAAAAACATTTTTATGAATGCTGCTCAATAGTAAAAATTGCAATAATTTTGTATGTTTGGGCTATCTAAAATAACGAGCCCTTTTTTTTGGCTGTCAAAATTACAAAATTGATATCAAATAAATACATTTTTATCAGAGAAAAAATTGAAAATGCCTTAAAAGTTGAAGCAAATGCGCTTCAGGAGCTTTCTCACGCCGTTTCTGACGAAATGTGTGAGGCTGTTGATTTGATTTATCATTCAAAAGGTAGGGTATTATTTACAGGAATCGGTAAAAGCGCAGTAATTGCGCAAAAAATTGTTGCCACCTTGAATTCGACTGGAACATCAGCAGTGTTTATGCATGCAGCTGATGCAATCCATGGAGATATCGGGATGATGTCAGAAAATGATATAGTAGTTTGTATTTCAAAAAGTGGTGACACACCTGAGATAAAGGTTCTGATACCCTTAATTAAAAATTTTGGAAATAAATTGATAGGCATAGTCAGTAATAGCAACTCTTTATTAGCGTTACAGTCTGATATTTGTATCATTTTGGCTGTAGGGCAGGAAGCGGATCCAAACAATCTGGCACCTACTACAAGTACCATACTCCAAATGGCAATTGGAGATGCAATTGCAGTGGCATTATTGTCTTTGAAAGGTTTTTCTCAGGAGCAATTTGCAAAATTTCATCCGGGAGGTAGCCTAGGCAAGCAGCTTTACCTAAAAGTAAGCGACCTTATAATAAGAAATGAAAAACCTAAAGTCTATCTTTCAGATCCTATCAGGAAGGTGATATCAGAAATTTCAGGAAAAAGGATGGGAGCGACCTCTGTAATGGACGACAATGAAAACATGATGGGAATAATAACAGATGGGGATCTGAGACGAATGCTAGAATCCACAGATAATATAGCTGATTTAAAAGCTGCTGATATTATGTCATTAAAACCTAAAACTGTTCAAATCGATTGCCTGGCCGTAGAAGCATTTACCATAATGAAAAAACACAGTATCACTCAGCTTATTGTACTGGAAGATACTCGATATAAAGGTATGATTCATCTTCACGATATGGTCAGGGAAGGAATAATCTGATTTGCTAATAGACTTTCACCGGAAAAGTAAAAAGGACTTAAATCCACCAAAATCATTCTGTAATGATATCGCAACTTTAGTCTTGTCTGCCAGTGATTCCAAGGGTTCAGGAATTTTGATTTTTATCTCCAAGGTGTTATTTACTGTGTCAAGAAACTTGGCGGGGTGGGCTGTTTCCAAAAATACTCCGAATTCATTTTGTTGCAGTAATTCTAGAGATTTGTAGCCTATGGCCCCATGAGGATCACAAATGTACCCATATTTGCTGTATGCTTCCTGCATTGCTGCTTTGGTGCTTTTATCATCCAGCCAGAATCCCTCAACATCATGACTTAAAGCTTTGAAATCTCCTGCATAAAGATCCACAATTCTTACAAAATTACTCGGGCTTCCTACATCCATTGCATTACTTATGGTAGCCAGCGATGGTTTAGGTGTGTATACTCCGGTTTCCAGATATGCTGGTACAACATTATTGATATTGGTAGCTGCAATAAATTTTTTGACAGGCAGTCCCATTTTTTTTGCAAGGAGACCGGCTGTCAGATTTCCAAAATTACCGCTCGGGACACTAAAAACAACATCTTTACCCAATCCGCAAACCTGCTTGAATGCTTCAAAATAATAAAAACTCTGAGGGATAAGTCTGGCTATGTTAATACTGTTTGCAGAGCTGAGATTGTATTTATTATTTAAATCCGTATCAAGAAAAGCTTCTTTCACCAAGGCCTGACAATCATCAAATGTGCCATTGATTTCGAGAGCAAAAATATTTTTTCCAAGTGTTGATAACTGTTTTTCTTGAAAGTGGCTTACTTTTCTTGAAGGATAAAGTATGATAACTTCTATCCCCGGTACATCAAAAAAACCCGCCGCAACAGCTCCACCGGTATCACCTGAAGTGGCGACAAGAATGGTTACATTTTTATCTTCATTGCGGATAAAGTAAGACATCAAAGCTGCCATATATCTCGCTCCAAAATCTTTAAAAGCTAGACTGGGACCATGCCATAACTCAAGAGAGCCGATTGTATCACTTAAAATATGTACAGGGGCCGAAAAATTAATGGAGCTGGTGACGATGTTTTTTATCTCGGCTGCCGGAATGTAATTTCCTATTAGAGCTTTTGAAACTTCATAACCGATTTCCTGTAATGACAAATTACGGAGATTGGTAATCAATTCGGGACTTAAAGAAGGAATTTTTTCAGGCATATAAAGCCCTTTATCCTGTGCCAGAGACTGCATCACCGCCTCTTTGAGGTCAACTTTTAAGCTTTTATTATTGGTGCTATATAATATCATAAAGACGCAAAGATAATCTTACACTGTAAAGTTGACAAGTTCGTAAGTAATTTAGTTTCTTGTCTGGTGGAAAAAAGTTCACTTCTGAGCCCGCAATCCAATTTATTGCATCAGTAGTAACAAATAATCCCTTTTTGGGGATAAGCGTACCGGATGTCTGTGCTGATAATTGGGTAAATCCTGAAATGATTAATAAAAGAATGGTTAGCTTAAAAGCTTGCTTCATGATTCATATCTATTTTTAGTGTGATCTTTGTCTTATTCGATCCATTCCCTATACCTATTGTACAAATGGCCTGCCTGCGCATAAGCACTCTGGGGACTCATAAAATGAGAAAATTCAAAAGTGATAGCCTTATCATATCCACATCTTCGGGCAGCTTCAAGTTTCAAACGCAACTTATCAAATTTTATGGGTAAAAACTTTATCGGCATATCTCTATCAAAAGTCTCAGCGTTGGTCCAGCAAGCCATTTGATATTTGTCTGCCAATTGTTTATTTACTATAAAAAAATCATCGAGTTGGTCGAAGTCAATATGTCCATCCTGAAAAGCCACCGCATCAACGACACTGTGGATACCATCAAATATTTCGTTCCATTCTGATTCATGTTCAGCAATACTTATCTCATGGTCAATATGAATTGATGCACTCGCTGACATTACGGCTTTTTTACCATCTATCCAGGGAGAAATAAATGTATGCAAACCACCACTTACGTCTTTGCATTGTTTGCCCAATGTATAAAATGACTCCACAGCACCTTTTGTTTTGCGGCTGATTTCCATACTCAGATACCACCCTTTAAATGAAGGATGGTGACCATATGTAGCCCATATCTCATCTATAACGTGCCGATTTACGTCAATTTCATGAGACATATCGTGGGTATCCCAATATTTACCACTATCATACAAACCGAAATAAAACTTCATATTATACTTATCTGCCAGTGTAAGAAAAAGCTCTACCAAATCCTGTGATGGAGAAAAACATCCTAACTTGTTCATCAGATAGTCTGAAGGCCATGTAATAAACTTACGATATCCTCCTCTTATAAGTATGACAGTATCTATTCCGATCGCCTGCATATAATTAAAATCGGCTTCCCATTCCACGGGGCCCCAGTTTTGATGGGGAATGTCGTGGCTTACTTCATCTATAAATGTTCCAGTTATATTCAATTTAAAAATTTATTTATTTTTCGACATTTTCTGAATAAAGTAAGTATTAATGTATGACATATCCAAATTTAAAACCTGAGCTATCGTCACCACAATTGTGATAAGATGAAATATAATCACAAAAATGCGAATCTTAAAAATCTTATTCCTATTCAAATCTAAATATAATACATTGAAATGATTGGAAATCTACCTTCGTCAATCATATTGTCCAAGTTTATCCCACCACAATTTTTTCAGAAGATAAGAAGTTAGGATAAATACACCACACCAGAGAACCATTTGAGTATTATCCTTGATCATAAAGTAAATGGGTATCACGACCTGAGACATTTGCCAGACAATGCCGATAGCTATATTTGTTCCATCTTTTTTAAGATCTTTATTAGGTAGAAAATACGGGTTTTCTTTCATGACGGCATCTCTGACTGGCCCCCAGAACCCCCATGGATTCGTACGTCTATAAAATTCTTTGACAGCTTCCATATCTTCTACAGGGTGCATATACGTACCCATAAAACATCCGATCAGAGAACAAAGAAGAATAATAGGAAACACAAAAATATCTACATATTCAGGGAATACAACCAGTTTTACAGTCGACGCTATCAGCCCGAACAACATCCCGTAAAAATATCCGTATCCTGTAAATCTCCACCATATCCATTTGAGTGCATTGGCAGCAGCATAACCACCGTACAGAGCTGCTGTAATCCAAAGGGTAAGTTGATTCAGGGAGGTAGTGAAAAAACCAAAAATTACTCCAATGACAACTAAAGACAAAGAAGAAATAATACTCAAGCGAATATATTTTTGCTGGGAAGCATTTGGGTTGATGTATTTTTTATAAATATCATTGACGATATAGGCTGGCGCTGAATTTATAAAGGCTGAAAATGTACCCATAAATGCAGCAAGCAGTCCAGCAAGCAATATGCCCTTGATTCCTACTGGAACAAATTTCTGAATGGCCAACGGCAAGATCTGTTCGAAATCAATTTTGCTTCCCATAGCTGCCATTTCAGGACCCAAATATACTAATCCCAAAACAGCGAAAGCGGAGACCATCAGATATCGTGGCATGTAAAGTACAACAATAGTAAGTATACCCATTTTTGCTGCTTCTGATGGTGTCCTTGCTGCCAGAATTCGTTGCATATCATAACTAGGTACAGGACCAGCAATGGAAGCAAAAATACCTTTGAAAAGCATAAGCATGAAAAGAATTCCAAAGAGACCGAATCCATCAGATTCTATCCGATCATTGATAGAAGGATATGCAGTCCCTGACCAGTCCAGATCAAGATTCCAACCAAACCATAGATTATCCCAGCCCTTTGGAATCACTGCCATGATTTGTTCGTGACTGACAGAATTATAAGCAATATATCCGATGGCAACACATGATATTGTCATAATGACAAACTGAAGCACCTCGGTGAACACCACAGAGTACATTCCTCCTTTTATAGTGTACAACGCCGTCAGTCCGCAGATAAGCAGAGCATACCCGTGGGCTGAAGTCAGACTGAGCATTTCCACTGACATATCCCACGGCAAGACAAGAATACAAAACTTACCTATTCCTTCAAAAAAGTATGCTAGAAACCCCAAGACACTGATGATAGCAAAAGCAACAATAATGATATGTGACAACTTCGAACCTCTACCATCCCCAAATCTGAAGGTGATCCATTGAGCTCCTGTCATAACATTGGATCGTCTCATCCATATTGCCAGATAAGCAAAAACAAATACCTGATTCCACACAGGCCACAGCCAAGGTATCCATGCACTTTTCAAACCATAAATAAATAAAATACTGACTGTCCACATCGACCCTGAAATATCAAACATACCTGAAGCATTGCTCAGTCCAAGCATGTACCACTTCATAGTATTTCCTCCTAAAAAGTAAGCATTCAGGTCTTTTGTGGCTATTTTAGAAAAATAAAATCCCAGACCCAAAACCATAATGATATAGGCGAGAATGATAAGAGTATCTATTATGTGTAATGACATGTGGTATTGTTTTTTAGTGTAATTATTCTATAAAATTCCCATTATGGTCTATTTCAATCACAAAGGGGTTTATCAGATGATCAAGAAGTATACTAACCTGATATTTATTAAGCACAGAGTTTTCTGAATATTTTCCTGGTTTTATTTTTCGAAGTATATTTAGCACATTAATAGTACTTATTTTTTGGTTTATGGTCTGAACTAGTACAGTAAAGTAGCTGACCTTCAGATCTTCTCCTGATCCGTCTCTTCT
>JAYTNJ010000236.1:0-6212 GCA_043748345.1 Saprospiraceae bacterium | reverse complement strand
ACTTATGGAATTAGCCTTAACAACGGAGCAAATTTTGGAAGTAAGGGTTATATAAATTATACTGCCAATTTTTCCCAAGTAGGTTTGGCAAACCGCTCCGGAATATTGAGTGCTCAAGAAGAAGCTGATTATTGGGGAGTGCCACTAGCCACTACAAAAAAGTTTCTTGACAAATATCCTGATGGAAAACATGTAAATGGTGCTCCAAGGACCACAGCTGCAAAATTTTTAGTCAATGCAGGAATTCCTGTCTCTGAAAATAGCGAAGTTTATTTTAATGCAGCATACATCTATAAAAGGGTAAATAGTTTTGCTAACCACAGAGCGCCTTATTGGGTGACAACGGACTATGGGCTTTTGACACCTCCCGGACAGGCTTATGAAGGATACACTCCTACGTTTGATGGTGATCTGAATGACTATAATGGTACCCTGGGGTTCAAAAATGAAAAAAATGGATGGAAATCTGATATCAGTTTTACGACGGGAGGTAATTCACAAATTTATAATGTAGCTAGTACTTATAACAGGTCCTTAGGCCCTGATTCACCTATTGAATTTAAACCTGGGGGGTACAATTTTCAGCATAATGTGGGAAATATTGATATATCAAAGCCCCTGTCAGATAAAGTGAGCCTAGCATTCGGATCAGAAATAAGGGTTGAAAATTTTGAAATTCTTGCCGGAGATGAAGGCTCATATATTAAGGGTCCACTTAACTTTGCAGCAGGAGCAAATTCATTTCCTGGTATACGACCGGTGAATGCAGGTCTTTTTACTAGATTTAATTTGGGAGCTTACGTAGATCTAGGGGCAGATTTAACCAAAGACTTTCTGATAAACGGAACAGCACGTGTGGAAAATTATAGCGATTTTGGGAATGCATTTGTTTGGAAACTTTCATCAAGATATAAACTAAATGATGATAAAGTCACCTTAAGGGCATCAGCATCCACTGGTTTCAGAGCGCCGTCTCTTCATCAGATAAACCTCCAAACTACGCAGGCTTCATTTATTGATGGTATCATAAAAGATGCAGGAGTATTCAGAAATGGTTCAGCTCAGATCAAACAACTTGGTGTTGCAAAATTGAAGGCAGAGAATTCATTCAACTTTACGGCTGGACTCGGATTGAAAGCATCTTCTGACCTTACTTTTACTGTAGATTATTACAATATTAAAGTAAATGACAGAATAGTTTTATCTTCAGGAATCCAAAAAGGAGATCCAATAAAAGCAGCTGCATTGAATAAAATCCTTGATGATAATGCTATCGCTCAAATCCAATTTTTTACAAATGGTGTAAATACACGAACATCAGGCATAGATTTAGTTGTAAACTATAAAGGGTTGAAATTGGGAGACAAAACATTAGGGGTTAATTTTGCCGGTAATTACACTATTTCAAATGAATTGCTTAGTGTGGTAGAGCCTGCATTGATCAAAGCAGCAGGAAAATCAATTTTTGATGCTACACAAGAAGCTCTGATGTTGACTTCAAGACCTAAATTTAAATTAATTCTTGGGTTAGATTATACAGTAGGAAAATTTGGTTTGAGTTTAAATAATACCGTTTTCGGACCGACAAAATTCAGACAATCTGACTTCAGTGATATAACTTCGCTCGAAACTCAATTCTTAACTAAAGTTGTCACTGACTTAGGCATATCTTATAATGCTTCAGAAAAAACAACCATTACTTTGAATATAAGCAACCTGCTGAATGTATTGCCTGAATACAAAATAGTAGGACTTAATGCGAAAGGAGAATCAGTAGTTAATAATGCAGCAAAACTTAAAAATGAAATTACCAACTTAACCTTTAATGGCAGGTATCCTGTCACTACATATGACGGATCGCACTTCAGTCAGTTAGGAACATTATTTAATCTTGCTGTTAATGTAAAGTTTTAACTATTTCAAAAACTGAAATAATTTTATATAAATTGCAAACAAAGCCCGGATAAATCACAGAATATCCGGGCTTTTTTGTTTTAAAATAGCTTTTAATTTACCTTTCATTTATATTCATTAATTTTGGTGCAGCAAATAATAAAAACATTTTGTCTGAAGCACAACCTGAAATTCAAAAAAAACTTATTATAGCTTTTGATGCAAAAAGGCTCTTTAATAATTTTACTGGTTTGGGCAATTATTCTAGGACATTTGTCAGAAACCTTCAGAAGTTTTATCCGGAAAATGAATACCATCTTTTTACTCCCAAAATTAAAGAGAATGAAGAAACTGCATACTTTTTAAATAATCAAAATTTTATCATTCATACTCCAAAGAGTGTCCTGCCTCTTTGGCGAACCTTTGGAATTTCAAAAGATATAAATCAATTAATGCCAGATATTTATCACGGCCTTAGTCACGAAATACCATATAATCTTGATAAAAAAATAATTAAAATAGTAACCTTTCACGATCTGATTTACGAAAAATTTCCTTCTCAATTCCATTGGGCTGATTTAAAAATTTATAGATTTAAATACCTGTCATCGGCTCGAAGAGCAGATCATATTATAGCAATAAGTAAAAGCACAAAAAATGATCTGAAAGAGATGTATAATATAAGTAAAGAAAAAATTTCAGTCGTATATCAATCTTGTAGTGAAGCATTTCAACAACCATCGTCAGAAGCTAAAATGTGTCCTGAAGCTATCAAAGGGTTATCACCGTATTACCTTTATGTTGGTTCAATTATAGAAAGAAAAGGACTACTTCAAACAGTTATTGCATTTTCAAAATTACCGGACCAATTGAAGAAACCATTCGTTGTGGTTGGCAAAGGAAGTGCCAGTTATATCAATAAAATAAGTGAGATGATACATTATTATAAGCTCCATGAATACTTCTATTTCATAAATGGTATTCAGAATACAGCTCTGGCATCAATTTACGAAAATTGTTTTGCTTTAGTCTACCCTTCTATTTATGAAGGATTTGGAATTCCTATAATTGAATGTCTGTACCAAGCACGACCAGTCATAACATCTGATACTTCATCTATGCCAGAAGCTGCAGGCCCTGGAGCAATTTTAATCAATCCATACTCCGCGGAAGATATTAAAAATGCTATGTTACGATTGAACGACAATAAGCTGTATGATGAATTAAAAGTGAAAGGAAGAGAGCATGTAGTGTTTAGTTTTTCTTCAGAGGTTACCACATCTAAAGCAATGCAGCTATACATCAAACTAAGTGAAGGCAAAAAAAAACCCGATAGTGTGCATATATCGGGTTAATTAATCGTTTTTGTGGGAAAAATTCTCAATAACGTTTCCACAAAAGTAGAGAATATCCATGAATATACAAATATTAGAGAAAACAATTTATGAAAAGAGAAGGCAATGAACATTTACATACCATTGCCTTCATAAAAATTATTTATCTGTGACCCTTACTGATATTCTTCTATTTTGCTGACGACCTTCTTCGGTATTATTATCTCCAATAGGAAATTTATCACCATAACCTTCAGCTTTGAGTCTTGATTTATCAATACCTGAAGCGATTAGTTCGTTCATAACATTAAATGCTCTGTCTGTACTTAGCCTAAAGTTTGCCTTAGCATCACCAGTATTGTCTGTATAACCACCAATGTTTAGTTTTACTTTAGGAAATGCTTTTAGTATTTCTGCAACATTATTCAACTGCTCCTTACTTGAAGCTTGTAACGTTGATTTACCTGTGTCAAAAAGCAATCTGTCAAAATCAAACCAAGTTGTTTTGTCTACCATCTTACCTTTATCTTCAATAAGTGAAATAAGATCTGATTCAATCCCGTTGGCAGTAGCGCCAACCAACTCAAATCCTGATGAAAGTTTGTATTTAAAAAGGTTTTCTACAGCTACGCCCATTGAGTCCAACGCTGCTCCCGTAGCATCAATAGCATTCTGAGCTGATGAATCAATTACTGCCACAACATCTCCTGTTGATTCAACGGCTTTTTTTGCACATCCTTTAGTACCTAAGTAGTACAAAACGGCAGCACCCAATAATACTGGCAATAGCCATTTCATCCAGTTGTTTCCACCACCTGCAGTTGTACCGGCATTGATATTAGTATTAACTTTCGGTGCTGAGCCTAAATCAGCAAAATTTAACAAACTTCTCAATCCGTCCGGAAGAGCAGCTTTAATAAAGCTCTTTTGTCCTGAAAGAAGGTCAGTCAAGCCTGATAAACCCTTTCCTTTGATCTGGTTTCCAATAATACTCATGAGAAACGGTGCTGCTAATTTAAGAAGTGATGAAGTTGAGCCACTTTTCATTCCGCTCAATCCGGAAATCAAATCAATCACACCCCCTGATTTGCTTCCTAACAACATGTCTACCATGCCACCACCTGAATTTAACAAACCATTTACATTACTTGCTCCACCGCCAAATAAGCCCGCGATATTGCTTAAACTACCCATATCCAGTTTACCGATAACGTCCATAATGCTTTGGGCTCCTGAGCCCGTACTTGCTTTTTGAGCAAGAGATCCTAAAAGGGCAGGCATAATGCCTCCTAAAGCAGATGTTACTGATGATTCTGATTCATCCAAAAAAGAACTTGCCTGTTTAGCCAATTGACCAGTTATCTGATCTTTGACTATGTCTAATAAGTTGATTGACATTTAATTATAAATTTATTTTGAAAATAATTGAAATTGCATCTAATAATGAAAATCATTATTCTACAACATGTAAGACTTCCAAATTATGTTTAGTCACATTCTTTATTTTATAAAATAAAGATTAATGGCAAGACACAATTAATATAATAATGATATTCAGATACTTATGTATTAATAAAATACGACAGTTAACATAATATTGACTTTTAAATCGGTAAATTTTTTAGGGATATCAAGGACAAAAGAAAAATACAATTCAAAGCTAAAGATAAAAAGACATGGTAAGTATATCATATTAAATAAATATTTAATAATTTTTACATATTAATTTAATTTTAAATATTAAATTAGATATATTTGCACCCGACGAAATCAACCAACCAATCTTTAATTATTTATGTGCAACATTGTAACAGAAAGATTTGTATCTTGTATCGAAAAGCTAAAGGAGCAAAATGAAATTAAATCCATTCGACAATTTGCCTTGGCTGTTGACTACCACCCGCAAAACCTTAATGACATCATACGTGGTAAGAGAGATGTTACAATAGATCTTATTAAAAACGCAGTGGAGGTTTATAAAATAAACCCGCAATATATATTTACCGGATCAGGGTCAGTTTTTTCCGACGATGATCGACCACAGCAATCTGCATCTATACCAGTGCAAAAATCTTCAGAAAAGATAATTTATGTTCCCGTCTCCGCTCATGCAGGATATACCGAGCAGTTTCAGGACGACGTTTTTCTGGATGAACTTGTTAGTTTTTCACTCCCGGATTATAAATTTCAGCGAGGGTCTTACCGGTGTTTTGATATTTCCGGTGATAGTATGGAGCCTTCACTCTTTGCAGGTGATAAAGTTGTATGTTCGCTGATCGACAATAATAATTTTTATAGTTCTGTCCGTAATAATCTCGTATATGTTGTTGTTACTCATGGTGCGATAGTTGTAAAGCGCGTCATCAACAAATTGAAAGATAGCAGAGTGATGACTTTAATTTCTGATAACACCTATTACAAACCATTCGATATTGCCATTGACGAAATTCGTGAAATCTGGCATGTTGATGTAAAAATATCTCCTTATCTACCATCACCTAATAATATCAGAAATGCTTTCCATGAAGAAATGGACAGCATGAAAAAAATAATAGACCATCAGTCACACTCTATTCTGATTTTGAATCAGACGGTAGAAAAACTATTGAAACAAAACAGATCATTGGTCTGACAAAAATACTATTACATTCCCATAAATAAACCCTTGGATATCTTTTATATTCAGGGGTTATTACTTTAAAAAAAAAAAGCCAAATCACTATTATTTAAAATTATTTTGTTTTCAATAAATAGTACCAGATAAATCTGATAATTGTATAACTTTATCGCTCATTTTAGCCAAGTTATGATTTACAGTTTTTTCAATACGCTGGTAAAAGGATATCTGAAATTCAGAAGATCGAGAATTGATGCAATGTATTCTGATCCATTTGAGCTTCAAACTGGTGTTTTTCAGTCGCTATTAAATAATCTACAACAAACTGAATATGGAAAAATATACAGTAGCTCAGAAATAAAAAATCC
>JAYTNJ010000235.1:0-3658 GCA_043748345.1 Saprospiraceae bacterium | reverse complement strand
TGGCAGAAATTGCGGATCGGAGTTTAAAAACTACCGGACTAAATAAAGAGTCGCTTAACAGATCCATAAGGATATTTAAGTATATAAAACCTTATATGGGTTACTTTATTGCCGCTATGATATTTCTTGTGGCTGGCAGTTTGATTTTTATGGCATTGATGGGACTGCCGGGCGAAATGGCAAATACTGCTATTGGTGCACCCAAATTCAACTTTAATATAGATGTGAAAGATTATGGGTGGATTTTTTTGATTATTCTGATTGTTCAAGGAATACTAAGTTATTTCAGAACCTACTGGTTTGCTATTGTATCAGAAAAAGGAATGGCGGATCTCAGAAAAGACCTGTATGAGAAAATCATTACTCAGCCGGTGGCATTTTTTGAAGAAAAAAGGGTAGGAGAACTTACCAGTAGAATTACAGCAGATGTAGAACAATTGCAGGCAGTATTTTCTATTACCCTCGCAGAGTTTATAAGGCAGATAGTCATTCTTATTTCTGGTATGATTATAATTATTTTATGGACACCAGGATTATCCTTGATCATGTTAGTAACATTTCCTGCAATTGTCATTGTTGCTATGGTTTTTGGTAAATATATCAGAAAACTATCAAAACAACGGCAGGACGAACTGGCAAAAACCAACACCATTGTTGAAGAAACATTCCAGTCATTTTCTATTGTAAAATCGTTTGCGAACGAATGGTACGAATCGCTCAGGTATGCAGGCTCTGTGGATCAGATTGTTAAGATTTCATTAAGTTTCGCCAAAATAAGAGGAATCTTTTTTATCTTCATTATTACGATTTTATTTGGGGGAATCTTTTATATCCTTTGGCGCGGGGCCTTGATGGTGCAGGCAGGGACAATGGAGGCTGGAGATCTTTTTTCATTTATTATTTATACTGGAATCTTGGGTGGAGCCATAGCGAGCTTTGGAACCCTTTACACACAAATTGTAGGAGCTATAGGAGCTACAGAGCGTATTCAGGAAATATTGGATACATCATCAGAGCTCTCTATACAGAAAGATGACAAACCGACGGATCTTAAACTAAATGGAGAAGTTGTTTATAAAAATGTAATTTTTTCTTATCCGACCAGAAAAGACATTGTAGTGCTAAACGGTATAAATCTGAACATAAGTCCCGGTAAAAAGATAGCACTTGTGGGACAAAGCGGTGGAGGAAAATCAACTATTATTCAATTATTAATGAAATTTTATAATCCCGATTCAGGTAGCATTTTGGTGGACGGCAAAGATATAAATGAATTCAATTTAACACAATTTAGAAAAAACATTGGAATTGTACCACAAGAAGTTATACTTTTTGGTGGGTCTATACGTGAAAATATTTCTTATGGCAAACCGGGAGCCAAAGAAGATGAAATTATAAACGCAGCCAAACAATCAAATAGTTGGGAATTTATAACTTCATTTCCTGAAGGTCTGGAAACCATCGTCGGAGAACGCGGCATCAAACTTTCAGGAGGTCAGAGACAACGAATCGCCATAGCCAGGGCAATACTTAAAGACCCAAAAATACTAATACTTGACGAGGCTACATCTTCGCTTGACGCAGAGTCAGAAAAACTAGTCCAGGACGCACTTGATAAGCTGATGTTAAACAGAACATCTATTATTATAGCTCACCGTTTGTCAACAATCAGAGATGTAGATTGCATTTACGTATTGGATCAAGGTAAAATAGTGGAGCAAGGAAGCCATAACGACCTCTTAGAAAGTGAAAGCGGAATTTATAGTTCTCTTGCCAGGTTACAGTTTGAACTTCAATAAGAAATAAACGTTTTTATTTTAAAGTATATAATCTTTGCTAAAATTTAATTTATGTATAAAATTGTTTTATTTTTTACTTTTGGTTTAGTCTCCAGCTTAGGATTACATGCTCAGTTCGGATATGGATTTACTGCATCAAATGACTTATATCACAGATATGTAAATCATTCAAATAGTAAGTCAAATCTATCAGCAGGTAGTGCTTTATTTAACCTTGGATTAGGCCCCAAAATCTGGATAGGAAGTAAAAACATATCTTTTTCGGCAGAAACACAAGCTGTCATTGGATTTTTAGGATTGTCCGCAAAAGAATATAAAGGGCTTGGTACATTGGCTTTTCCTTTTATCGGCAGATTGAATTTTAAGGGCCTGAGTACTTTTGATAGAGAAGGTAAACTAGGATGGAGTATTGGTGGTGGTATCCAGTTTAATAAAACGGAATTATATGGACTTACAAACGAATTTGCATCCAAAGGCATAAACAGAAATTTCTTTACGACCTATGTGGTTCAAGCTGGCTTTGGTTTTGGGCTAAGCGGTTTTACAGCACATGGCATAGTTAGATATGGATTTAATTCAGACGATAAATCAAAAACGCTAAATATAGGTCTTCAATATGATTTCAATGCTCCGATGCTTAAGAAAATCACGAATCCTGAAAGTGAACTTTGATCAATACTAATCATTGACTCAACATGGTTATTGAAAATAATAAAAGTCTGAAAGCTTTCAATACTTTTGGCTTGGAGGTAAATGCTGAACAATTTATTTACATTCTAAGTGAAAATGATTTGTTTGATGTGATAGCAAATCATCTAGCTCCATTAAAAATAATTGGAGGTGGTTCAAATATTTTAATTACAAGAGATATAAGCGGGTATGTATTGAAAAATGAGATCAAAGGAATTGAAATCATTAAAGAAGATATAAATCAGGTATTGGTTCAAGTAGGTTCGGGAGAAGTGTGGCACCTGTTTGTTTTATGGTCTCTTTCGCATAATTTAGGAGGTCTTGAAAATATGGCACTCATTCCTGGTAGCGTGGGAGCAGCTCCAATGCAAAATATAGGCGCTTACGGTGTAGAACAGGACAGTGTATTTCATAGCCTTACAGCCATCGATTTAAATACCGGAAGCCGAAAGACTTTTTTAAAAGATGAGTGTAAATTTGGGTACAGAGACAGTATTTTTAAAAATGAAGCAAAAGATCAATATTTTATCACAAATGTGAACTACTTACTTAATAAAAAAAAACATATTCTTCACATAGATTATGGAGCAATAAAAGATGTAATCGATCTTAAAGACATAAAACTGCCGACCATTCATGATGTTTCAAGCGCAGTGATCGAAATTCGTCAGTCAAAACTGCCGGATCCTGCACTGATCGGAAATGCAGGAAGTTTTTTTAAAAATCCTGTCATTTCAGTAATGAAATATGAAAGTTTAAAAGAAAAGTACATCGACCTGCCATCCTACCCTATTTCTGAATCGGAAGTTAAGATACCTGCAGGTTGGCTCATTGAAAAATCTGGCTATAAAGGAAAAATTTATGGTAACATCGGTGTGCATAAAAATCAGGCTCTTGTGTTGGTAAATTATGGTGACGGATTGGGTAATGATATTTATAATCTTGCTATAGAAATTCAAAAAACTGTATTTGATACTTTTGGAATAAAGATCCAAACAGAAGTAAATATCTGGTAAGAAAGGTGTTAATTATTTAAAAGTAGGAATTATTTCAATATATTTGTAGTTAAATCCTATCATGAAGAGACCATTAATCAGTTTTGATTGGGCTATCAAAAGGCTTTTGCGACAGAAGGCTAATTTTTCAATTTTGGAAGGTTTCCTGTCAGA
>JAYTNJ010000234.1:0-3140 GCA_043748345.1 Saprospiraceae bacterium | reverse complement strand
ATATAGTCAAGGATTCTATGGGCAATCCGGTTTTATTCTCAATATGAATAAATTCGGACGCCGGGTTAGGAAAAACCCTAATGCTTGCTGATACATCATCGTCACTTGAGCTCGCTGTCTGCAAAAATATACTGTTTATTTTCAGACTGCATCCCGAAGAATCCATTATTATCAGGCTATAAATTCCAATAGATAGACTTTCCAGCTTCTTATCATTCCCTATTTTCTGACCATCTTTATACCACTCATACTTTAAGGTGCCTTTACCACCAATAGCCAGTGCTTCCATGCTTCCATTTTTAAGTATGGAAGAAGTAGGATTTGTTTTTATGATATTCTGCAGGATGATGGGAGGATTAATTGTACCGACCTCTACCTGATATATAATTGCAAGACAGTCCAATGAGTCAATGACAGCTACAGCATATTTGCCGGGAGGTAGTGAATCTAATGGTAGGTTAACTGGCCCTGATGATGAAGATAATTCTACAAAATATCCAGAAAACACGCCCTGTACTTTGAGTTCTATTTTCCCATCATAACTATTGAAGCAACTGGCGGGCTTGGTAGTAGCGGTGGCGGAAAGTAAACATAAGCCTCCGCCTACTATTATGTATCCATTCTTCTGGCATTTATTTACATCTTCTATAATGTAGGTATGATAACCCGGCGCAATTTTTTCTAAATTAGTTCCAGTGCCTCCGTTGCTCCAATGCACGAGATAAGGTCCTTTTCCTCCTGTGATGTTTAGAGATACTTTCCCATCCTTTTTCCCGGCAATAGTTTCATTTGTTACCATTGGCGAAACTGATAAAGAATCTAATTGGTCAATGAAAAATGAGTCCACTATAGAACAGTTCAACATATCAGTAATTGTCAGTTTATAAAGACCTTTTACTAATTCACTTACTGAGTTCCCCTGTAAACCAGGTTTTGACCATTTATATGTCAAGGGACCTACTCCTCCTTTTACTGTTAGATTTATTGAGGCATTGTCATTAGCAGAACAATTTACATCAATTATATTTTTTTGTGTAATTTTTATGGTATCGGTTGCTGATACCTTATAAGAAAGCAGGACCTTACAATTATTTTTATCAGTAATAGTAACAGTATACTGACCTGCGGTAAGGCTATCGACTGCAAGAGAAGATTTGCCGTGACTCCATTTAGTAGATAAACTATCAGTTCCCCCTTGTACTTTAAGCTTGATGAAACCATCATCAGATCCGGGACATATCATAGTATCCGATGATAATAATTCTACTTTTATCAATGGGGGCTGCAAAATTTTAAAATTCACCGGTATACTTTTACAGCCAATTCTATCCGTAGCTGTCACAGAATAACTTCCCGAAGGAACCCTATTTAACGATGGCCCAAAAGAGCCATTTGACCATTCATATCTTAGTGATTCATCCGGCAGAATGAAAGCAAAACCTGTACTATCACCATTACATTTAGGATCTTCAAGCGCTGAAAGCTCAATGAAGAACCCCGGATTTGCTTTCATAATAAAAGTGTCTACCTGAACACATTTATTAATGTCAGTGACAGTAATTCTATATTTTCCTTCAAAAAGAGTGGTATTGACCAATGAATCGATACCATTTGACCAAAGTGCTTTGTAAGCGCCAGAAGTATTCAAAATGGATACTGCTAAATATCCATTACCTATTTCAGCACATGTGGCATTTCTGACAGAGTCCAGTACTATTTTTATTTGTGGAGGTTGCAGTACTGAAACTTCTCCGGATAAAGAGCAACCATTTTTATCAGAAACAGAATAAGAGTAAATACCTGCACCCAAACCAAGCAAGCTAGAATTTGTACTTCCGTTTGTCCATAAGTAAGTCAAAGGTTCAATTCCTCCATCTGCTGATATTTCTATCTTACCGTCCTTGCCACTATGGCATGTTACATCATTTTTAAGCGCTGATAATACCTTAAGTTGTTGTGGTTGTTTGATCTCAAAATATCTACTTGCACTACACCCTTTTAAAGTATCCGTTACCGTAACGGTATATAGTCCCGCAACAAGGTTATTTACCGTGGATGATGCAGAAGAAGTTGACCATACGTAAGAAAATTGCCCCATGCTTCCGGTCGGAATTGCTGATATTGAACCATCACCTAAGCCAAAACAACTTACATTTTTGGTCAAGCCGTCAAGTGCGATCAAAGGTGGTTGGGTGACAGTAACATATACTGTCGACGAACAATCTAACAAGTCCGATATAGTAACTTTATAATTTCCGGCTTCGAGATTATTAATACTGCTTGATTTCCCTGAATTAAATGAACCATTTGACCAGTTAAATAAATACTCAGGGCTTCCCCCATCTGCTTCAATAGTAACTGATCCGTTTTTTTGGCCGTAGCAGGATACATCTTTTTGAAATGAAATAGCACCATTGATCGCTTTAGGTTCTGTGATTTCAATAGATTTTACTGTACTGCACGATGCACCATCAATAATTGTAATTGTGTAAGATCCTGCTGAAAGATTATTTATTTCCGATTCTGTTTTATTGTTTGACCAACTATAAGAATAGCCGGGTAACCCTCCGGAAACCACTAAAGATATTGAGCCACTATTTTCGCCATGGCAGGCAGGATTAATTTTGTTTTCATTTATTGTCACCTGTGGTGATAATCTTACATTGGTTTCTGCAATTCTACTGCATTTATTCTGATCAGTTACCGTTACTTTATATTGCCCCACAACAACTTCAGAAGCAACATTTTCAGTAACACCGTTTGACCATAAAAAGGTATAACCTCCTGATCCTCCAGAAGCGGTTACAGACATTTTGCCTTTATTTATGGTATCGCAAACTAAGGATCCTGTTGCAGCAATTGATAGGATAGGTGGGGCTGGTATGTTTACCGTTGCTATGGAAGTAGCACCACCATTATCTGTAATGGTGACGGATGCTAATCCTGCGGGCAATGTAGCATTTGTTTCGCTAGTGATCCCATTTGACCAAACATAAGAATATTGTCCTGTCCCGCCACTAGCTGTTACGGTGGCTGACCCATTGGATGAATCGGAGCAGGTCGTGCCAATAACGTTACTTATATTGACGGAAAGTGGTGCTGAATTTTGTATAGATATTTGTCTGATAGATAAAACAACT
>JAYTNJ010000233.1:0-11279 GCA_043748345.1 Saprospiraceae bacterium | reverse complement strand
GCAATGTGGGCATTTTGTACAGTTTGTACCTTCTCCATCAGAAATATGGCTGTCTGACTCAAGAATTAAAATTAATTCATTGATAATCTGTTGTTTATCCGCTTCAACCAGGGAAGTGAAGTAATCTCTAAAATCTGATATTACCATAGATTAAATATTAAGAAACAAATATACATATATTTTTAAGAACATAGCCATATTTAATTGCCCCCCCGCTCGGCGTAGGCTGCGCCTACGTCGCAGTGTAACTATGGCTGTGCCATGAATCTTGGCAGTTTTGTTGATTTGTTTTACCTTTGTATACTATGAGTACAGGATATCAAATATATGATACATCAGGATCATACTTTCTTACCTTTCAGGTAGTGGATTGGGTAGATGTTTTTAGCAGAAAAGTATATAGAGATATCATTTTAAGTAGTATAGATTATTGTCGAAAACATAAAGGACTTCAGGTGTGGGCTTATGTTATCATGTCAAATCATGTTCAGGCGATACTTAGTGCGGAAAATGGTAATCTGCCAGATATTATAAGAGATTTTAAACACCACACTGCAACAAAGATTTTAAAAGAGAAAAAGAATCAAATGAAAGTAGGAAAGATTGGATGTTAAAGAGATTTGAATTTGCAGCAAAAAGTCAAAAAAGGAATAGTGAGTTGCAATTTTGGACTCATGAGAATCATGCAGTTGAGTTGCTAAGTCACTCATTTACATGTCAAAAAATGGCTTATATACATGAGAACCCTGTGAGGTGTGGATGGGTTGAGAAAGCAGAAGATTGGATGTACAGTAGCCAGCGCAATTATAGTGGATTAGAAAGTTTAATTGAAATCGATGTAGCAGATATTTAATAGATTGAATTCTTCGGAATCAAATTAAAAATTTAGCATCTCAAAGACATAGGCGCTGCCTACGCCTAGCGGGGTTAACAAGAGCTTCCTAATAGTAAATAAATAAACAACTTTAGCCCCATGATATATCAGGGGCTTTGTTGTTTTAAGAGTAATGTCCTCTTGCAGAAAGAATAAAAACGATAGTAACGGATACTTCATAAATAAGCCTATGCTCAGTGTTTATCCTCCAGGACCAGCAGCCGGTTAGGGAGTGTTTAAGTGGCTCGGGCTTGCCTCCGCCGGTAAAAGGGTGTTCTGCAATTTCTTCTAAAAGAGTAAGTAGTTTCCTAAGGATAGCCTTATTGCCAGCCTTATTATGAGCTGCAATATCTTCTTTTGCCTTATCGGTAAAATCTAAATGATAAGCCATATTAAAATCCCAAAAATTCTTTTAAGTTTTCTTTCTTGATCCTTGTTACATTACCGTTATTAGCCTGCTCTTTGCTTTCCAATATCTTTGCTACAAACTCGGGATTGTATTCTTCATCTTTAGAGAATTCAAATCTAATTTTGAGAGCTTCTAAAAAAGCTTTAAGGACAGTGACTTGCTCTTCATTAGAAGGATGAACGATTAATACATCTTGGGTTTTCATGATTATAAAAAATTAAGCATATATTGAACACAAATATACAACCAAATAGAATAATAATTAGTTTCCGGCAAATATTCATTTCTTCTCAGTCATGTGGCTTTTTTCTTTTTCTAAAGACCAGAAAAGAAATAAATAACCTTATTTTTGTGGGGTCTCCAAACGTTGTGAAGCTGCAAGTTGGCAGTTCCAGTGTTTTTTGAGATGGAGTAAAAAAGAGGTAGATCATGTTATGTTGCCGCTATTAGAAAATAGTTTCACAAAACATGAATTAGCTGAAGTTTGTGGGTGCTTTGATGTTATGTAGGGTACTAGTTACAAACTAGCGCCAGCAAGGGTAGATGTTTTTAGCAGAAAAGTATATAGAGATATCATTTTAAGTAGTATAGATTATTGTCGAAAACACAAAGGGCTTCAAATGTGGGCTTATGTTATTATGTCGAATCATGTTCATTGCATCTTGAGTGCTGAGAATGGGAACATACCGGATATCATTAGGGACTTTAAACGCCACACTGCAACAAAGATTTTAAAAGAGATAAAAGAATCAAATGAAAGTCGGAAAGATTGGATGCTTAAACGATTTGAGTTTGCAGCAAAAAGCCACAAAAGGAATAGTGAGTTGCAATTTTGGACTCATGAGAATCATGCAGCTGAACTATTGACTCATTCATTTACTTGCCAGAAAATGGCTTACATTCATGAAAACCCTGTAAGAAGTGGTTTGGTGGAGAAAGCAGAAGATTGGATGTACAGTAGTCAACGAAATTATAGTGGATTAGAAAGTTTAATTGAAATCGACGTAGCAGATATATAATGGATTAAGTTCTTCGCATTCAAATTAAAAATTGGGCATCGCAAAAACGTAGGCGCAGCCTACGCCTAGCGGGGTTGAGAAAGCAGAAGATTGGATGTACAGTAGCCAGCGAAATTATAGTGGATTAGAAAGTTTAATTGAAATCGACGTAGCAGATTTTAATAGATTTGGCTCTTCGGGAACAAATTAAAAATTTGGCATCGCAAAGACGTATGCGCAGCCTACGACTAGCGGGGTTTAAAAACCTATTTTGTATTCCCAACAACCAAGTGAAACTAGACAATTAATCGTTAATAAACTATCCTGTTTTCATTTGTGCAGGCATCCGGCATTGAATGATGAATGCAGAAATAATAGTAAGTCCACCAATAAAAAATATGGCATGGTGGATGCCAAATAAATCCGCTGTAATACCGGAAATGATGGCACCAAAGGCATACCCCAAATCTCTCCAAAGTCTGAACGTGCCAATGCTTTCAGCCCTTTGTTTTGGACTGGTAGCTTGTGCTATGGTGGAAAGAAAGGTTGGATATACCAATGCTGTCCCCAAACCCAATATGGATGAAATAACCACCAAAACGTAAAAATGGCTGGTAAAAGGGATACATAAAATAGCCAGACCTTGTAACAGCATGCCCCAGAATAACATGGCTTTTTTGGAATAATGATCTGACATTTTACCCGTAAATAGTTGACCTATACCCCAAACAGTAGGATAAATTGCTGTGATAATACCCATTTTTTCATTGTCGTACTGCAAAGAAAGGAGTATCATCGGAAGTAATCCCCATATCATGCCGTCATTGAGATTATTAATAAGTCCTGCCTGAGTGACGGCACTTAATGTTTTGTTTTTGAAAGTAGTCTGGATAAATATGTTGTCCAATGCTGCCGTTGTATCAGCGGCACTTTCTTTATAGACATAAGCGCGGGTGTCTTTGACCCACAAAGCGGTAAGTAGAAAACCAGCCATTGAAATAAAAATACCTATATAAAAAGGATAGGGCGTGATACCATAATGACTGGCTACATACCCGGTCAAAAAGGCAACTATACCTACGGCAAAATACCCTGCAAACTCATTGAGCCCCATGGCAAAACCACGATCTTTTTCGCCGACCAGATCTATCTTCATGACCACGGTGCTGCTCCAGGTCAAGCCCTGACTTATCCCCAAAAGTATATTGGCCAGAATAACCCATGACCAACTCGGTGCATATATAAGCATAAAGGGAATGGGCATGGCAATCAGCCATCCTAACAACAGCAGGTTTCTGCGACCGAATCTATTGGCCAGTTTGCCTGTATAATAATTGGCGATGGCTTTGCTTATCCCGAAAGCAGTGATAAATGACAGAATGGCGGTTTTTGATGCTACCCCAAACTCCAACTCGGCAAATTGTGGAAAAATGGTTCGTTCCATGCCTATCATCCCGCCTACAAAAGCGTTTACAATGACCAGGATAGCAAATTGTCTCCAATTTTCTTTAAGACCAAGTTTAACGTGGTCGGTATTCATTTGTATTTATCTTTTGTCCCGCAAAGGTCAGATGAATTGAAGACAAAACATTTTACAAATGATAAATAATCAACCTACACCTGCCCTGATTCTGCTGAGTGAAACCTGAGTAATGCCAAGAAAAGTGGCAATATATTTTAATGGAATTTTTTGAACAAAATCAGTTTTTTTTAATAGATCAAGATACCTTTCTTTCGCTGATTTAAATTGTAAGCTTTCTAACCGTTTCACCGTATTGACATATTCCTTCTCAAAAATGAGCCGAAACAGCCTTTCCAGATCATGGTGCCGGTCATATAGTTGAAAAAGATTTTGGGAATCAATGGCAATCATGATTGTTTTGTCTATTGCTTGGATACCTTTTGATGCAGGTTTACCTGTAAATAAACTTTCTGCTCTTACAATGATATCATTTTCAAAGGCAAAATGTTCTGTAATGTCATTACCGTCTTTGTAATAAAATATTCTTGCCCCACCACTTTTTACTAAATACACGGTGCGACAACGGCTGCCTATATCTTGAATAATTTCATTTTTGGCATAGGTTTTTTCCTGGATAATAAGTTCCAGTGATGATTTGGCGTCCTTGCTTATTTTGTAAATACTATCGAAAAAATTAAATAGTTCCATTTGAGGTTATGTCTGAGCGGAAAAAGCTTAAATCAATATCATTCAAAGCATAAAAGATTCTCAAGATCGACCGTGTGATGTTTAAAGCGATAAGGGCTTTTTAATATCGTGTATACTAAACGATATTGAATATTAATTTGTTGACAAAACTCTGATTAAGTATGGGATAACATCATTTAATCACCGCATTTAACTTTTGCCAGAGTTCGTTGTCAAAACCTGAAAGTGCAAAGCTTGGATTTGACGGTGCAGCTGCTTTTCCCATTCGAATGATCACCATATTTTTACTGGGTATTACATAGATGCGTTGATCTTCAGCGCCCATGGCTGCATAAGTATCCGACGGAGCATTAGGAATCAATGGTCCGGTAAACATGGTCTGTCCGCCCGGTACCCTAAAACTAGTCTTACCGTTCAGCCACCAAAGATAGCCGTAGGAAGGATTTATGGACTGGGAACTTTGAATACTTGCCGTAAAAAAGTCTTCATTTAGGATTTGTTCGTTTTGCCATTTACCTTTATTTTGTGCCAATAACCCAAATCTTGCCATACTGCGGGTATTACTATGATATATATCGAAAATCAAACCATCATTCCAATATCCTTCCATACCTATCTTATTTTTTATTTTGGCATTAAAATATGCTTCGAAATCCTGTTTTCCTGCACTCGCCACTACATCCATCAATTTTTGAAACACATTATGATATGACCATCTTGTACCAGCATCAGTGAGATAGGTGAGATTAGATTTTATGACGAGATTATTTACATCATTTATCCCTGAAGTCATAGTAAGTAAATGCCTCGATGTTATTAATTTTTCCTTATCTAGGGGTTCACTTGTCCAACCATTGCCCAGATATTGAGAGACTGGCTTATTGATATCAATCCATCCTTCTTGCTGTGCTATACCAGTTGTAGCCGAAACCAACGTTTTACCGGCACTATTCCATGGCCAGGTTGCATCTTTTGTGTGTCCGTCAAAATATTCTTCAATGACTATTCTGCCATTCACCAGGATCATAAAAGACTTTGTATTTTTCTGAATCAGATACTCTTTTAATGGCTTTATAGCACTTTCATTCCATCCCAAATCGAACAAGGATTTTGTTTCCCAGGAAGTATTGGTATTTGCCGGGAAATAGAAGGCCTGATTGGTTTGAGTATCTTCATCTTTTTTACAACCTAAAATCGGTAGGATAAGTAAAAAAAGGAATTTTATGTTTTTCATAAATGGAATATTTTATGGATCGGTAATATGCAGTAAGACAATATGAATATGGTAAGGTTTAATCTTAAATCATACTTTCTTTAGCAAATTAAGTTCATCAACCGCACAAGCGATAATCCCTTTATTTACTGATCCCCTGATACTTTTCCTTCAATACAGGATCAGTTTCATTTTCAACAATTGTTTTAATATTTTCAAGCAAATTAACCAACGCCATGCGAATTTCTTCAGAAGAGAACGCTTCATATCTCGTATTAAGATCTTCAGCAATTTTATTTAGTGTTGTCATAGCCAGATACTTTCTGTACATATTTCCATTTTTATCACTTGCAATAGATGTTAATAATGCAGACGCTCGGGTAACTGTAGGAAGACTTTTTCCTGATAGATATTCCTGATATCTTTCATAATAGTCAAATAGGTAGTAAATACCCACGGTTTTAGCTTTTTTCTCCAAATAATCGAGATTCTCAGGATTCTCGTCTTCAATCATTCCTACAAGTGTAGGAGCCAATTGATCCGTGTCTTCATTTTTGTACTTTTCAAGATATGGTGTCTTTTTTTGCGTTTCATCGGCACCCATTACTTCAAGCACAACACTGATGACTGGATAAGCTTTTTCACTTTCCAATACGATTTTGCATAATGATATAGGATCAAATGATTCAATTCCGATTAATCTTAATAATGCATCTCTTCTCACTTCAGAATGTGGATCAGTTAGAGCCATATCCTGTAGTTTTATTATATATTTCGAAACTAAACTGTCTGATATGGCATTTATTGCCATAGATCTTAAAGTGTAATGTTTTTCTTTTAATGCTATATCGATGAGATCAGCATTTCCATCATTTGTACTGGTAAAAGCAACCATCTTATCCATATAATTAGGAGATAAACGGAATTGTGCTTTGTATTGATCTGTAGTTTTGTTTTCATTAATCATGGCAAGAAGAACATTTCTGCCATCAAATACATAAGTGGCCGGTTTCATTTTCAGGTTTTCGATCAGTACTCTTTGTTTTTTCTCATTAATAGTGATGGGATGATATTGTATGGTTCCGTCCGGAAAATAAAGAGCAATTTCTACTGGTAATTTGAACATCGGGTAAAATCCTTTGGGTGTATTTGTTTGGTCCACTTCCACAAGCAGTACTTTATTTTCATCATTATAGGTGTATTTTATATCCAGGTAAGGATGACCGACACCGAGGAACCATTGATCAAAAAACCAGTTAAGGTCTTCTCCGCAGGTATCTTCAAAAGCCATCCTTAATTCTGCTACTTCAACAGCAGAATTTTCATTGTCTTTCAGATATTTGTTCAATGCTGCAAAAAACGTATCTTCTCCAAGATAATTCCTTAGCATGTGTAAAACCAATCCTCCTTTATTGTAGCTGTGGGCATCAAACATTTGCTCCTTATCATTGTAATAATAATGAACCAAAGGGTGTGCACCTCCGCTCATGACTTGACTATAATATCCGTTCATTTCATTCATCCGATGATATTCAGCTCTGTCTCGTCCGTATTTATGTTCAAACCACAAGTACTCAGCATAATTAGCAAAACCTTCATTCAAAGTCAGATTGGACCAGTCTTCACAAGTGACCAGATTACCAAACCAATGATGCATCATCTCATGGGCAACTATGTAATCATTATCATTATCGATGAGTTCTTTTTCGGTTTTTTGAACAAAGTCTCCAAATACTACAGCTCCAGTATTTTCCATTGCTCCGGAAACAAATTCCCGCACAACTACTTGTCCATACTTTTCCCATGGATAGGAATATTTCAGTTTTTCTGAAAAAAATGAAAGCATTTCAGGGGTATGGTTAAATATCTTTTTTGCATATTTTCCAAATCCTTTTTCTACCACATAATGTAATGGAATGTCATTCCACTTGTCTGTTTCTTCTTCAAATTCACCGACTGCAATCATAGTAAGGTAGGGTGCGTGGGCTCTGTCTTGTTTCCAGTGGTCGGTTCTGGTTCCGTCACTATTTTTTCTGGAAGATATTTTTTTACCATTTGACAATGTCATGTATTTATCATCCACAGTGAGGATTATCTCTTGTGTAAATCTTTCATTGGGTTTATCTATCGTAGGAAACCAACGACTATTATTCTCAGTTTCTCCCTGAGTCCAGATTTGACTAGGTAAGTCGGGATCTTTGTCCAGTGGATCAATAAAAAAAAGTCCCTTATCTGAATTTATTGATTCACTGCCTGAAGTTGCATTTTCGTTGGGTTTTGCAACATAGATAATTCTTATTTCTGCTTTTTCAGTTTGAGTATAAAACTTTCCGAGATTGATGTTTATTTTAGTTCCGTCATAGGTATAGGTGTAAGGTTTACCAGTCGCAGCAGAAATAATCTCCCTAATATCAAAACCTACAGCATCAAATTCTACTTTATTTATTGGTTTGAAAAAAGCCTTTAAAGTAATATCTGCGATACCGATCACTTGTTGCTTACTCCAATCAAATCTCAGATCCAATTTGGTATGGAGAATATCAAATAAAATTGTAGCTGAAGCCTTGAATTCTTTAGGTAAAGAATCAGTATTTGCAGCGACATCCGTGATGACGAGTGTATCCAGCAGTTCTTCTTTTAGATAATCATCGGGAGCTGTATAAGTAATCTCTTTTTTAGTTTTGCATGATATCTGAAAAAATATCAGGAGAAAAGCAATTAAAACTATAGGATTAAATTTCTTCATCTAAAATGTTTTACAGGAAAAGTGGGCAAATGTAGTAATTGTCATTTAATCTCCAACTAAAATTGAAGCATGGAATTACTGGGAATACTTCAAATTAAAATTTATCTGATATTCAGAAGTGCTGAATTGGTATTATACGTATGATACCCTATCACCCTATCGTAAAGATCACCCAATCCTCTGTAATACACTAATGCCTGGTAATCATTTTCTGTTTCATTCCATGACCCTTCCATCACTTGATAATTAATTTCATTTTTTTGACCGGGTATTCCATACATGTAGTTGTAATAACCTTGCTTGAGTTGGACTGTGGTGGTATACAAATCTCTTTTGGTGTCATATTTCATTTTGTAGTCTTGCGAAGGTAACCAGTTATTCATCGCACCCAATACATAAATATCACCGGCATCAAGATTAATCATATCGTCCAGTACAAAGGTTACATAAGTATAATCTGATCTGATATTTCTTTCCTCCGCCCGATACACACCATCCAAAAGTGCATTTCTCTTGTTAATACCAGAAACTATTGAATCCCGCAATGTCTGTGTTAGCTCCTGGTTTGCCTGAGTAGTGCTAATATAATTATCCAAAACATCAGTCACAAGTCTATTGCGCATGCCCTCAAAGTTATCAATCAGAAATCGTCCGTTAAAGTCAAAATTTGTTAGGTAAACTTTGTTTCGTCTTGCCTCATCAGTCATCAGTAATACGTCTATATTATCTTTTTTTCTTTCAATATACTTGACTCCTCGCCCCAAACGCATAAGGCTTCTCGTATCAAAGTCACGATATTCAGCCAATCCCCACCACGAAAATGTCCTAATTTTGTTAAATCTCAAATTGGCTCCACTAAAAAAGGAAGGTTTAGCATAAATGGCACTATTCCAGTCTTCATTCATTAGCATTACTAAACTCACTTCATCTACAGGGTTTCTCATCTTAAATTTCTCGAAATTGATATTTACCTGAAGTTCTTGTTTGTATCTTATATTTTCTACATCTCCAGGATATGTGCTGTTAATACTTACTGCTACTTTATCTTCTTTGATTATAAATCTTCTGGTCAGAAGAGGAAAATCAATTTTATCTTCATAAACTACAATCAGGTAATTTCCTGAAACTTTAAATTGTGTATCCTTATTTGGAAATTGTTGCCAGTAATGGATATAAGGAACTTTTGTATTGATTGAGTATTCATAGTTTCTCATTCTCTCATCGTTAAATCCTGAAATTGTTTCTATTTCACTTAAACTCGAAGGTTGCCAATTTTTATCACAATGAATCACACGATAATAGAGATACCTTTCTTCATTGAGTAAATCATCAAATTTTAGCATAACATATTGTCCACTATTGAGTGTAAATATGGGAAAATTTGTTGGCAGGTTATTGATTTCAAGGGTTACCGTTTTGATGTATTCATCATAGAGTTCATTTCTGAAATTAAATTCATAATCAGAATTGCCTGATAGGCGAAAACCTGACAGCATTATTAAGAAACAAATAAGTCTATTCATTGATGGAAATTGTTCTGTCATATTTTCTAAACGTCGAATATTTTTGAAAAAGTGTTAAAACTAAATTAATTTATTCTGATTTTAATCTTTTTTGTTTACAAAACACTGCGAAGTATTTCAAGAGAGTTGAGATCCCGAAAACCGCTCACATGCAACTTATAAAAGCGTATAAGGTGATCATTTATTCTGCTCCTTACCACCTTTGACCAATGTAAATCCTTTAGTTTATTTCTTTCGGTACAAAAGAGTAATGACATGGCTGCGCTGTCTTCTGAATCCAGGATATTCTCTCCTTCATTGATATAATTGCTAAAAGTCCCTTCCAGCATATCAAAGTAAGGGGCATCGATACTTTGGCTATCCAAAGGGCCAAAACCTAGAAAATAACTAAACTCAACCATAAACTTCAAATGTAAATTACTATCGTAGTTGGTATCATTATCCAAATATTTAAACCATTCATAAAGAAAGTCATACAATTCAAAATTTGGTTCCTTTTCCTTAATCGAATTTCGGCATATTTCAATAATAAAAATTGCAATGGATGAGATAAGTATCTGAACGTTAATGTTTCTAAAATGAAAACCCAAAGATATTTCTTTTATTCTTGATAATTTATCTGTATCCTGATCATAAGCCACAAGGTCTACAATATTGCATGGTCGGTAAATAGCAGCTTTACTGCCGGCTTTTGAAGTTCTGACACCTGAAGCAATAAATGACTTTAATCCTTTTTCTCTGGTATAAATATCACAAATTATACTGCTCTCAGAGTATTTGATAGTCCTGAATATAATTCCCTGAGAATTAAAAATTTTACTCATCGTTTAATATTCCCACCCTTCAATAGGTTGGACTTTATATCGATTTTTGGTTAATAATCTCAGTTTTTGGCGTTCGAGTATTACTTTGGCCAGTATTATGTGGGCTGGTTCATTTGCTATGGGAGCAAGTGCGTCATTGATTTTATTTTCATCTATATCCAGTCTGTAGAGATAACTCAACAGTAAATCTTTGTCGTTATCCAAAAACCATTGCACTCTGTCCGCTATCGCCTCAAGCCATTGTTCGTCCGAAAGATCGCTTTGATTCTCCAGATTGAAAGCAACATGTATTAAATCAAAACTTTGGCTCATTTTTTATTGCTTTATTCATAACATATTAAGAAGTTCATCCATATATTTTCTGTTGTTTGCCAATCTTGGTATTTTTGATTGACCACCTATCTTTCCTTTAAGCCTCAGCCAGTTATGAAAAGTGTTTTTTGGCGCTATGTTTACTTTTAAAGGTAAAAGAGCCAAATCCTTATGTCTTTTTGCATCATAATCTGAATTGAGTGACCTGAG
>JAYTNJ010000232.1:0-2329 GCA_043748345.1 Saprospiraceae bacterium | reverse complement strand
AGCCAACAGTTCCTGAAGAAAAAGAATGCCAGGGTTGTCAATGTGAATGTTCTGCTTTAATATATGCAATCGATGAGGATGGGGAGGAAAGGGAATATGCAGTTGATGTAAATGCAGTTGTTACCGGTGATTATGACATACCTCCCTGTAAGAAATGTGAGATTATTGATACAACTTATGTTTGGAGTATAGATTCCGATAATTACGCGAATATCACCAGTGGTAGAACCGGGAAAACTGTAAAACTGCGAACAATAAAACCGGGTAAATATGTTTTAACTGTTTCAGTAACGATTACCTGCAGTGATGGACATGAATGTAAATGCGGAGGTACAAAGGAAGGCAATGTCCCTGAAAAATTATGTTCACTTACCTCGAAGGAAATGATGGAACCAATAATGTTTGGTGGACTTGATCCTTCTTCACATCCAGCTAAACCAATTAAAATTAAGCGGGATGATTTTATTGCCTTAAAAGCCAAGTGTGCTGACATTGACTATTTAAGGCTGATGTGCACAAAATCAGATGATTGTCTGGACGACGGCAGTAGTGTAGTTTTCGAGCCACTTTCGGGCAACGTTAAATTTGAGTGGGAAATAGAAGGAAAAGGTGAAATGGGCAAATTTGTAAAAATAGGGTGTTTGCCAGAAGATGTATCCGCAAAAGGCGAACAGGTTATTTTTAAACCGCCATATATCCCATTACCAAAGGGAAAAGATGCTAAAGGAAAAGATATTATTGAGAAGACGGAAACTGTAATAAAACTTTCCATAATTGATGATGTTCCTGTTGTACAACTTAAAGACCCGACAGTAGAGAGAACAATTACAATTTTGACATGGCGGACGTCAGAAGAACCGGATTTTTATCAAATGACTGTTACAGAAGATGATAAAAAGCAGCCAGAGGATAAAGAGAAGTATACATCTAAACGTTTGCAATGCAGGATTCCCGATAAACTGAAATGGGTTGATGTCAAGTCCACAAATGAGAAGCTTGCAATAATTATCCCTAAAATAAATGATAGTGACTCACTAATTGCAGGAGAGTGGCTGGTACTTGAAACGAATGATCAAAATGACACAGATAACCTGAAAGTAAAATGTGATTCCAAACAATGTGATAATATTGGAGTCTTTGATAAAGACTATGCTGATCGGTTGGAGTGGGTATGGAAAGTTGATGAGGGTAAGGGCACATTTGCTGGATCAAAAAATAGCATAGATAAAGGCAGAGTTGTAATTTACCAGGCACCATTGGTAACAAAAGAAACGGAAATCATTATTACAGTTACGGTAAATGATGACGGGTTGAAATTTGACGATCCTCTGCAATCAGCAACGATAAAGATTTGGGTTTATCCTGGCGGAATAAAATTAAATTACCCATCCACCGATTGGGTACCTGATCCTGATAAACCAGCTACTTTTAAATCTTACTTAGTGTATAAAGATAAAGAAGAAATTTGGCGGCCAGCATTCAAACATTTCTCCCGGATACATTTTTTTGAATTGATGGAGGTTTCAAATGAAAAAGGAGTCTGTCTCAACGCACCTGTAAGTAAGGATGCTAAAGCCTGTCGTGATTTGTTATTGAAACCGGAAGAAGATAACCTGGAAGCTATAGTATTAAACGAATTGATGAAAGCTGAAGCAATAAAAAATAAATGTGATCTTACCTATTACCTGGAGGCAAGAACTGCCAAACCAGCTAATGAATATGAAATAAAAGTTCATGCTGAAGATTATGGTTCTTTCGGGTTCTTACGGTCTTTTGCCAATTTAAACATGCATAACGAAGTAGAACAGAAAAAACAATCTCCCAATTATGAATCCGTGAAAGTAAAAAAAGTAGATGTCAAACATCCTTATGAGGATCCCGTTACAAAAAAGCACAGGGATAAAAAATCTGAGTATCCGGACAATCGGGTTAACATTCCAATGGATATAGATGAGAACCATATTCCGGATAATGGTTGGATTTATTCAATTGTTGAAGTAAAAGGAGTGGGAAAAACAATTTTTAGCATGCCTGATTTTACAGATGATATTAAAATTGATTTTGATAATGAACCAATCGGTGATGGTATTTTTGGAGACGGATTATCGGTTTATGAAGAATACAGAGGTTTCAAAACAATTGGAGAAGGAGGTGCTATCAAACATATTCGTACTAACCCAAATGTTAAAGATCTTTTTATTAACAACGAAGATGATCTGTTGATGGATATTTTTGACACTATCACAGGTCTGGATTTGCATAAAATCAATGCAGAGCTATATAATGGAAATGAAGAACGTACTATTAATTTTAATTTTGGTAGCGGTCA
>JAYTNJ010000231.1:0-2225 GCA_043748345.1 Saprospiraceae bacterium | reverse complement strand
TTTACAATAGAAGCTTCATCACCTGTTACTGAGATGAAATTGTGGATTGACGAAGGTACCGGCTATAATAATGTAGCTTCAATAACAGGAGGTAAAATATTATCTTATGATTATAAGTCTGACATTTCATTAGTTATAAAAATAAAAGTAAATGCTATTATCAACGGGCAAAGCCTTGAGACCATTAAAGATCACTCAATAGTAGTAAAAAAGAACATACCTGTTTTAGAGATTCCTGCCGGAATGAAAAAAGGTACAAACTACATAGCCGGAGATCCCACAAAAGCTATTTTGGTTTTATTGGCACCTGAAAAAGAATTTGTATATGTGGTAGGAGATATGAATGATTGGAAAGTGAAGGAAGAATTTATCATGAATAAAACGCCTGATGGCAAAAATTACTGGATACAAATTAACGGGCTAACTCCCGGTAAGCCTTATGCTTTTCAATACTGGATAGATGGCTCTATAAAAATAGCTGACCCATATGCGGACCAAGTTGCAGATCCCTGGAATGATAAATACATAAATACCTTAGTTTATCCCAATCTGCCTGCTTATTCTCGCGAAGACCTGGGTATTGCATCTGTGCTGACGACCGGACAGAAGCCACACAATTGGGCATCTTCAGAATCCGTGTGGCAGCGCCCCGATGTAAATCACCTTGTAATTTACGAATTACACATCAGAGATTTTCTGGCTTCTCATAGCTTTAAAGATCTTGCAGATACATTATCTTACCTGAAAAGGCTAGGGATAAATGCTATCGAACTAATGCCCGTGAATGAATTTGAAGGAAATGATTCATGGGGTTACAATCCTTCTTTCTTCTTTGCTGTTGACAAGTATTACGGACCAAAAGAACAGCTAAAAAGAATGATAGAAATCGCCCATCAGCATGGTATTGCTGTGATTACTGATTTAGTGCTCAATCATGCATTCGGCCAATGTCCGTTGGTACAAATGTATTATGATAAATCTACCAATAAACCTGCCTCCAATAATCCATGGTTCAATCGTGAATATGTGGGTCAATACCAGTGGGGATATGATTTTAACCATGAAAGTAGCTATACAAAAGAGTTTATTGATGAAGTCAACAGGTATTGGGTGGAAGAATTTCATTTTGATGGCTTCAGATTTGATTTTACGAAAGGATTTACAAACAGTGCTCCTGGCGGAAGTATCGACGATTTTGATGCGTCAAGAATTGCCATCCTTAAGAGAATGGCTGATAAAATCTGGCAATTTAATCCCAAATCATATATCATATTAGAACATTGGAGCCCCCAAAGTGAAGAATCAATATTGGGTGACTATGGTCTGAAAATGTGGCGCAATAAGTCTTATGACTTTGTTCCGGCTACAGTAGGCAATCCTACAGGCACATTTGGCAATATGGATGCCACAACACACGTAGCTTTTTACAACAGTCATGATGAAAGACGTATCGGTGAGCACTGTCTTAGTGAAGGCAGATCTGCAGGAAGTTATAATATCAAAGATACATTGATCATGTTTGAAAGAGTAAAAATGGCTGCAGCATTTGCCTATCTTCAGCCTGGCTTAAAAATGATCTGGCAATTTGACGAACTGGGATACGATATAGATATAAATTTGAATGGGCGCACTGGCAGAAAACCACTGGTTTGGGGTGAAAACAGTTTGAATTATTACCATAGTTCATCCCGTCAGAATATTTATAAAACGTATCAGGGAATATTACACATCAGAAATACTATAAGTCCTGACAAATTAGCTTCTGCATCAAAAAATCACTTACTATCAGGTGAAACCAGGAGACTTAGTTTCAACACGACTGATATTGATCTGGTAGTTATTGGAAATTTTGGTTTGACGGAAAACTCAATTTCTCCTGAATTTACTCAAACAGGAAAATGGTACAATTACTTTTCAGGAGATTCTGTAAACATCACGTCTACTTTTGCACCATTAAACCTAAAGCCGGGCGAATGGCAAATTTACACAACAAAAAGATTGTCAGGAGGACAGCCTGGTGTCGTGGGAGTCTTTGACAATCCGGTAACTATTACGCCTTACCCATTCAAAGAAACTGATCAGATCAAAATAAGATTTGATGCTTCAAAAGCTACATCCGGTAATACTTCAGGGCTAATGGGATCAGATAAAGTGTATATGCATGCAGGAACTGTCCCCGACAACTCGACAGGAAAAGATCTTACAAATATTATTGGGAATCTGAA
>JAYTNJ010000230.1:0-5804 GCA_043748345.1 Saprospiraceae bacterium | reverse complement strand
ACGTTGGACGGCAGAATATCAGGTGTAAATTTTATCCCTAATAGTTGGCTCATGGCTTCATAAGTGCGGTGATAATCAATATCTAGCAATACTCCACCCAAATCGAACACAATATTTTTAATACTAGTTTTTTTATTCATAGTTCCACTTACTTATGCGAACTTGATATCGTTTATCACTGACATTCCACTTTTTTTTATCAATGAAAGATTCAAGTTTTTCTTCTTCGATGTCATTTATCATTTCATTAAAAAAATCAAGTCCTGTTATTTTTTCTACTTCATCAATAGTCACCATATATTCTTCTAGTCGCCGGTTTGATATTTCATTGGGAATGATTACTCCCAGAGCTTTTTTTTCAGGATCATTGTAGTCCAGTAAAACCTTATAAAATGCGTCCGGTACAGCAACCTTATTTTCTTTGCCTATAGTTTTCCGAGGACCGTTAAAAATGGGACCTGTTATGATATACAGATTTTCTGCTTTATAGGTCCAATCTCTGATATTCTCTTCTAGTTCTTTCCAAACTCCGTTATTACATTCGCGTAATTGAGGGGATATATTGCTCATCAGGAATGACTCTCTCATGGCTGTTGTATCAAATGCCATATCCCCGGCAGGTACTAAATGGCCTCTCGTATATCCAGAATTGATGTAATCTCTATGATATGCTGACTTTGTCGTGACCATATAATCAGGATCAAAGTACTCATATCGGGGTAAATTGGGTACGTTGAGCATCTTGCGGTCCATATAATAGGCTGTCCACTCTGCCTGTTCATTTTTTTCTACATAAGAAAGCGAATAATAAGTATGATGAATTATTTCACCGGAGGAAGTAGGTAAGAACGTTCTCAAAGAGCGATCTGCTTCTTCAATGACCGGCCGATCAGCATAAGAATGGATGTATATTTTAAAATAATAATAACCTCCTGCCAGGGCAGCAACAGCAATGATCAAAAAAATCACCAGTCTGAATGTTGTTTGTAGCCCTTTGCTCTGTCTTGTGTGATTTTGCCTGAATTGTGCCATTTATTTATTACAATTCTTTGCGCTTCATTTTCGGAATGTTGCGTACAACCATCTGAACTGTATCCTGAAGACGCTCCTCGGAAAGAATGAGTTTATTTTTTTTCATATCTTTTAGTATATCTTCGTTGAAGTGTCGAATAGTTATAAGCTCAAGATCATTGTCAGCGATCAGCTTAAACTCATTTCCTAATTCTGTTTCAAATTTTTTAATCCTTTCAGGGATGTTATTGACACAAACAGAAAAGCTGATGGCCGTATTTCTCATCATATTTACCTTAAGTCTGTATTTGGCGAGCAAAGCGAATATCATACTTAGATGGTGTTCAGCAACAAAAGAAAAATCATTGGTAGAGATATGCAGGAGCGTTTGATCAGATTCTATGACTATTACCGGAGGATAACTGTGTTCATTTTCATCACTGATGACTGTGCCTTCACTAGACAGATCGAGAAATGGCCGTACATACAATGGAATTTGTTTATTTTGGATAGGTTTTATGGTTTTAGGGTGTATTACTTTTGCTCCGTAGTAAGTCATCTCTATAGCTTCTTTGTAAGACAATCGAGGCATTTTGATGACTTCATCAAATATCCGGGGGTCTCCGGTAAGTACTCCCGGTACGTCTTTCCAGATGTGCATACTGTCAGCGTCAAGACAATAGGACAAAATAGCGGCGGTATAGTCTGATCCTTCCCGACCCAGTGTTGTGGTAAAGTTTTCAGTGGTACTCCCTATAAATCCCTGGGTAACAACATGATTGAAACTACTTAATAATGGTACAATTTTAACTACTGCATTCTTTTGAGTCACATCCCACTGGACAATTGCATCTCTGTAAGTATTGTCAGTGATAATGATATCTCTTACATCAAGCCATACACTGCCGATTTGAAGATATTTCAAGTAGTGACTCAAAATTTTTGAAGACAATAATTCACCTATTGAAACTATCTGATCGTAGGTGTAGTCAAAATCTTCATGAGGTTTTTCTTCCAATACCCACTCAATCTCCACAAAAGTGTCATTAATATCATCCATTACATCTTTTGATGCATCAAATAATTCTTTGATGAGGTTATGATGGTTTTCTCTGATATGATCCAATAATACAGCTGTTTTTCCATCTTCTGCATAATAACTTTTGACAACTTCTTCCAGCGCATTGGTAGTTTTGCCCATGGCTGACACTACCACTACTATTTTTTCGTTGTTGAATTTTTTTAGTATAGTTCCGACATTTCTGAATCCTTCAGAATCTTTTACTGATGCACCTCCGAATTTAAAAACTTTTATTTGCATAACACCCCGAATTACTTAAACCCAAATTTTGATAACTGTTTTTGTTTAATTTTACAACTGCAAAGTTAACCAGAATTCAAAAAATAAATTAATTTCGCTCTCTTTATCATCTAAGTGGTGTTAAAATATTAAAAATATGCAGTTTGGAGCAAAGTATATTTTTCTAATGATTTAGTTGAAAGTCGATAATAAAAGACTTGAAAAATAGAAGGAATTTCCACATAGTAATTACTTATATCTCTATTTATAATGAGCTTAAATCTGGAATGTATTCATTTAGAAAATCACATAATCGTATTTATTATTTAGAATTCACTTATTATGTTCATCGTTAGAATGTGGGTAGTATTTATTGCCTATGAATAATCCATTCATCAAATGTGACATTAAGTTATTAAAATTCAGGAAATACTAATTGACAATATTCTAATTGACAGTATGTTAATTGACAATATGACAAATTTTCAATCACTTTCTATTTTTTGCGGTTCATCACCTGGCAAAGATGAATCATATATTAAGGTGGCTTATGCTCTGGGTTCTTTTTTGGCTCAGAGTAATATCTCAATCATCTACGGTGGAGCAAAAATTGGCCTGATGGGGGCAGTAGCAGATGGGGTTATTTTTTCAGGTGGAAATATCACAGGCGTCATTCCGGATTTTTTAATGAATAAAGAAATTGCCCACCAGCAACTTACTGAATTGATAATCGTAAAATCCATGCACGAACGTAAGATGGTCATGTTTGAAAAATCTGATGGCGCTATCATTTTACCGGGTGGTTTTGGCACCCTTGATGAAATGTTTGAATTGCTCACTTGGGGGCAGCTGGGTTTGCACAAAAAACCGATAGGAATCCTAAATATAAATGGATATTATGATTTATTGATATCATTTATTGAAAATATGGTTAAACAAAATCTACTCAGAAAAGCCAATCAGGATATGTTGTTAGTGAGTCATGATCCCGATGAATTAATACAAATGATGAAAAAATATGAAGCCCCCGTAAAAGCCAAATGGATTAATAAAGACCAGGTTTGAATGGAAGGGTTTGACTTTAGCTTTTAGCTTGTGACTAATATTTAACCCAATAAACCAAACACCCAATAACCCAACCACTCAATCACCCAAAAATCAAAAATATATGAAAACAATTGGTCTAATAGGAGGTATGTCATGGGAAAGCTCAGCGACCTACTACAATCTGATAAATCAGAAAATTAAAAAACAACTTGGCGGGCATCATTCAGCGCAATGCATTTTGTATTCAGTTGATTTTGATGAGATCGCTTATCTCCAACATAAGGGGGACTGGGGAAGACTGGCTAAGATTATGGTATCTGCTGCACAAAATCTGGAAAGGGGAGGGGCAGACTTTATTATTTTATGCACCAATACGATGCATAAGCTGGCTGATGACATTATCAGTTGCATCAATATTCCATTCCTGCATATAGCTGGCGCCACTGCCAGTGCTTTGAAGGAAAAAGGAATACGAAAGGCAGCCCTGCTGGGAACGCTGTACACCATGGAAGAAGATTTTCTCAGAGGGAAAATATCAAAAGAATATGGAATTGACATTATTATTCCGGATGCTAACCAAAGAAAAAAAATTCATGACATTATCTATGAGGAGCTGGTACATGGCATCATAAAACAAGAGTCAAGAAAAATTTATCTGGATACAATGAATATTTTGGCAGAAGCCGGTGCTGAGGGAATTATACTGGGATGTACTGAGATAGGTATGCTCATTACTCCAGAGACTACGGATATTTTGTTATTTGATACTACACAAATACATGCCGATGCAGCAGTAACATTTGCATTGTAATTTTTCAATCCGCAGAGTTAAATTTATTGATGACATTCATACTGCTTTTGATCTCCATTTTCATTGAATTTTTATCAAAATTGCATGTAATGGTTTCAAAATGTGCACTTTCTAAATATATGATTGTCAAGATTAAGGTGTTTTCATCTTGCCAGAAATAACTGCCCGCAATTTTAAAAGGAAGCAATCCTTTGAATGACGTGGGGGAATGCATTCGATATGGCCCTTTTTTTCTGGTCAGGCTTTTTATCCACTGCTCATTTTCAAAAAGGATTTCATATTTATCAATATCTGTAGTCATTCCCATATTACAATAATTTTCATCAAAATCAAAAGAGACTGATTTTATACCGTTATTATTGGCCTGAAGGTTGTAAAAGCTGTTTTTTGCGGAGTATTTAATGCCTCGGGCCGGCAGATACTTTAATCTTGATATTTTTTGGTTCAGTAAAGCAACTGCTTTTTTGTCAGGTTGTAATTTTTTATTATTCAAATCCGGGATTATAATGTTTTTTATGAGGTGGGTTACAGATTGTCTTTGGTTTACATTTCCTGTGATTGCCATGACGGCATTATGTTTTGGCAATATCATGATTGATTGACCTTCGGAGCCCTGTGCGGCATAAATCCCTTTCTGATAAAGCCACCATTGATATCCATATCCCTGATTCCAGCTATTCGCTCTGGCTGTATCATGCTCTGGTACATTTTTTAAGTCTACTTTGAAAGAAGTTGCATTTTTCACCCATTTTTCCGAAATAATTTGTTTATTATTCCATTTCCCGTTTTGGAGAAAAAGCAGTCCGACTTTAGCCATGTCTTCAGTATTTAATCGCAGGCCCCAACCTCCAGTATTGACACCTGTAGGGCTTATTTCCCAATCAAAATCTTTTATACCCAATGGTGCGAATAGTTTTTGTTGCAAATATGCAGCAGTACTTTTTTTAGTTACTTTTTCTACGATAGTAGAAAGTATATGTGACGCAAGGGTATTATACAGAAAAACGGTCCCAGGTTTATGTAATATGGGCACATTAAAAAATATTTTGGTCCAGTCTTCATTCTTTTCGATTGCCAGTGCAATCGGATCAGCATAAGGACCTTCAGCATGCTGACCTATTGTCATGGTTAATAAATGTTTCACCTGCAATTCATTGAAAAAAGGACCGTTATTTTCATTAACACGTTCAGGGAAAAAAGTTATCACGTTGTCATCAACAGAAAGAAGATTATCATCAATGGTAAAACCTATAGCTATCGACGAAAAAGTTTTTGTGATGGAATAAAGTATGTGTTTATTCTTACCGGAATAAGGAGACCAGGAGGCATCTACAATCTTTTTACCGTTTTTTATCAGCATAAAACTATGTAATTCAATATTACTGGTGTCAATGGCGTGTAAAAATTTTAATATTGTTTCTGAATGAATTCCTTCATTTTCGGGAGTGGAGCTGACAAATTCGTTTGAATTTTGGCCAGTTGATGTACTTGCCCTTACAATAAAAATAATAGTAAATATAAGAAACTTAAAATTATTAAGGCTATGTTCTTAAAAATATATGTATATTTGTTTCTTAATATTTAATCTATGGTAATATCAGATTTTAGAGATTACTTCACTTCCCTGGTTGAAGC
>JAYTNJ010000229.1:0-2712 GCA_043748345.1 Saprospiraceae bacterium | reverse complement strand
ATTCCCATTTTTTCAATACGAACAAACATTTCATGGATAGCATCTTTTACTTCCATCCCATTAAGAAAATCAGAATTAATTACCCTGCCGACTTTATCATGTATCGATGAACCAGGGTAGTCTGACTTATCTACCACAGGAATGATTTCCAGTCCGAATTTAAGCGCAAATATTTTATCCCTTTCATCATCGCTCGGTACGGCCATAATGGCTCCTGTACCGTAATCTTTCAAAACATATTCACCCAACCAAATAGGGACATTTTTACCGGTAAATGGATGTATACAATATGCTCCGGTAAAGACGCCTGTAACTGCTTTGACTTCAGCCATCCGGTCTATTTCAGATCTTCCGGATACATAATCAATGTATTTTTCTACAGCATCCTTTTGATCTGTGGTAGTAATGATGGGTATCCAGTCATGCTCTGGTGCCAGGACCATGTACGTAGCACCGAAAATAGTATCAGGTCTTGTTGTAAATATTTCAAGTTGCAGATTATGTCCTTCTATCTCGAAAAAAACCTGTGCTCCTTCGGATTTTCCTATCCAGTTGCGCTGCATGGCTTTGAGTGCATCAGACCACTGGAGAGTATCCAGATCACTTAGCAATCTTTCAGCATAAGCTGTAATCCTGAGTGACCACTGCATCATAGCTTTTTTTTCTACAGGATGTCCTCCGCGCTCAGAAAAACCATCTTTGACTTCATCATTTGCCAATACTGTTCCCAATGCTTCGCACCAATTGACAAAACCAGTTTTGCGATAGGCCAGTCGATAATTCATCAGCACGTCGTCCTTTTCTTTAGGTGTCATTGATTTCCACTCCTGTGCAGAAAATGAAATTTCCTGGCTATTGGCAGCCTTAACACCTGAGTTACCAGTCTCTTCAAATTGTATAACAAGATAATCTATGCTTTTAGCTTTATTGGCATTATTATCATAGTAATGGTTGAATAATTGCAAAAATATCCATTGTGTCCATTTGTAATAAGCAGGATCTGAAGTCCTCACTTCGCGATCCCAGTCAAAACTGAACCCAATATTATCGAGTTGCTGTCGGTAGCGGTTGATATTTTCTTCAGTTGATTTAGCAGGGTGGACACCGGTTTGGATCGCATATTGTTCAGCAGGTAAGCCAAAAGCATCATATCCCATGGGATGGAGTACATTAAATCCTTTTAATCTTTTATAACGAGCAAAAATATCTGAAGCAATATAGCCTAATGGATGTCCTACATGGAGACCTGCACCCGAAGGATAAGGGAACATATCCAGAACATAAAATTTCGGTTTTGATGAATCGTTATAAACTTTGTATAATTTGGTATTTGTCCAGTGATTCCACCATTTACCTTCTATATTTTCTGGATGATAATGCATATAAAATTAAATTTCTCCTGAATGAGTAAAATATAAGTTCTGCAAAATTAAATATTTAAATCGTACTTATCGAAGGTAGGTACTTATTTTAGATTTTATATTGATTTAAGACGCAACATTTACCATTGTATTATCATTTATATTGATACTAAGATTTAAAAAAAAAGAATATATGCAAAGAATTTATTTTCATGAAAAAAACCCAAATAAAAGGGATCTGAAGGAGGTGGCAGAAAGGATAAATCAGGGAGAAATTGTAATTTTTCCTACGGATACAATTTATGCGATTGGTTGCCTGATGACAAACCGGGCAGGGATTGAAAAGATATGCAGGATCATGGATAAGAAAGAAAAGCAGGCTAAAATGTCACTGATATGTCCCAATATCAGTGTAATATCTCAATACACTATTCAAATTGATAATGATGTATTTAAAGCGATGAAGAGATATCTGCCTGGCCCATATACTTTTATATTAAAGTCGAATAATTACGTTCAGAGATTTTTTAAAAACACTAAAGAAGAAATTGGCGTCAGAATCCCTGCGAATGAAATACTTAATGGTCTTCAGGAATTTTTAATAGCGCCACTCATTTCAACGTCACTGAGTACTGATGATGAAATTCAAAAATATTATACTGATCCTGATGAAATTGAAGAAGTATTTATGCATAAAGTGGATATACTAATCGACGGTGGGGTAGGAGATAATTCTGAGTCAACTGTTCTGAATTGCACAGGTCATGAGATAGAACTGATCAGAGAAGGAAAAGGAGAAGTGCAATAGGTTCTTTTGGGAATTTAGTCTCCATTTATCAGACTGACGATTTTCCATTGGCCATTTATGTTGCTAAAAAACATTCTGTAACTACCAGGACTCCAAATATAGTCCCAGAATACATACCCTTTTTTAGAATTATCAAGGGTGGTGATGTAATACCATTCTTTATTGCCGCAATAATTTTTTTCATTATTTTGACTTTCAGAAAATGATGGCGTAGATTTTTCGTAATCACAAATAGCAATATCGTAGCTTAATTTTCCTACTACTTTGGATGAAGCGTCGGGTTTTTCTCTAAGATTAACATTTTCGCCAGTAATGGCTACAATCTCATACATATCCATAGTATCATTTGGTAAAGTCAGATCATAAACGTATGGGAAAACAAAGCTGCTTTTAGCGCCAGACTCTGAACTATAATTAATATAAACGCCTCCGAGACTAATAATTTTAGGCTATGTTCTTAAAAATATATGTATATTTGTTTCTTAATATTTAATCTATGGTAACATCAGATTTTAGAGATTACTTCACTTCCCTGGTTGAAGC
>JAYTNJ010000228.1:0-6573 GCA_043748345.1 Saprospiraceae bacterium | reverse complement strand
GAGTAAGTCCTTCTCTCTCTCTTTCTTTATTAATACGATCAAAATTATCTTTTCGGATAAGAGCTTCTCCCCGCAACTCTGCCTTTACGATTCCTTTTGATGAAAATAAGGCACGCAACGGTATGCTGGGAAGTGTTTTAGCGTTGGGTGTCATTTCTTCGCCAAAAGTACCATTACCCCGTGTGGCAGCTCTGACCAGTAAATCATTTTCATACACCAGCGCAATACTGCCTCCGTCATATTTGGGCTCTACACAATATTCTACATCCATATCTGAAGAAAGGCCACATAACTTTTTAACTGATGCATCAAAATCATTGAGGTCATCTTCATTATAAGAGTTATCCAATGACAGCATAGGTACTGTGTGCTGCACAGATTCAAGATCGGCTGATAAATCAGTACTGACTCGTTGAGTCGGCGAATCGGAGGTTATGAGCGAAGGAAATTTTTCTTCAATGGCTACCAATTGTTTGTACAGCTGGTCATATTCAAAATCAGAAATCAATGGATTATCCTCGATATAATATTTTCGTTCATGAAAGGTGAGTACATCTCTGAGTACTTTGAGATCTTTACCAGTAGCCTGTTTTTGGAGAAAATTTTTGGATTGATCTATATAGTATTGTTGTTTCTCAGGCATGTACATCGGAGCAAATGTTTACGGTTCTTATTAAATGACAAATTTAATGATTCCAATTAATAAATGAAGTGGAAATGGTTACTGGTTTACCCTAATCAACTAAACATGGTCTTCAGGGTTGTCTTTGAATCAAGTATCGATATATGGGCAAAGGCTTGCTATCTGTAGATGGCAAGCCTTTGTGATATTTATAAGCACATGAATGATAGTCGCTTATAAAATTAATTTTTAATACTTTAATATTCATTAACAACAAATATAAAACGATTGTTCAAATTTTTTATTGTGATTTTACTTACTTATTAAAAATTATTTTACGATTCCATAAAATTAAAAAAGCCTGATTAAAAAAATTCTTAAATCAGGCTTTATATTTTAGAGTATGTAGGTTGTTCTATCCGCCAAGTGCAGCAGCGCCACCTACTATTTCTGAAAGCTCCTTCGTGATAGCTTCCTGTCTGGCTTTATTGTAATTAATTTTGAGTTCTTTCATCATCTCTTCCGCATTAGTCGTGGCATTATCCATAGCTGTCATTCTCGCTCCGTGTTCGGATGCGTGATTGTCCAGTACAAATTTCTGGAATGTAGTCTGGAGTATACTGGGAATAAGCTCGGCCAACAAAGATTCTTTGTCCGGTTCAAAAATATAATCAGCTTTAGACTTTACCTTAACACCTTCTTTATTTTCAATTGATGAAACCGGTAAATACATGACAGCTTTGGGTTCTTGTACCCCTGCATTTTTGAACTGACCGTAACATACTTCCACTACATCAAAGTCCCCGTTGGTAAATTTGTCCATCAGTGTCTGAGATGCTTTAGAAATATTTTCAAAACTCAAATCAGAAAAAAGATCAACGTAATCCCTTACGATATTGCAATTAGGGTATCTCTTTTTCAAAACATCAAACCCTTTTTTGCCTACAAAAATTAAAGTAAGGTTATTGGCATCTCGCTGTGCGGAATATATACCATCGACCTTCAGGATGGCCTCTTTTATAATGTTGGTATTAAACGCTCCACACAATCCTCTGTTGGAAGTAATGACAACTATTGCGATTTTTTTAGGATCTCTTACCTTGACAAAAGGAGAGTTTATGTCTCCATCCAGATTTGAAACGATATTTTTCATCATTTTATCCAGTCTGTTTGCATAAGGTCTCATCTCGGTTATTGCCTGTTGGGCCCTTCTCAGCTTAGATGCTGAAACCATTTTCATGGCTTTGGTGATCTGTTGTGTTGATTGCACCGACTTTATCCTCTCCCGTACCTCTTTTAATTTTCCGGACATGTGTGATTTTATTTAAAGCTTTAAATCCGATTATTTAAATTGAACTGCTACTTCAGCACCTACCCTTTTTAAGGTACTTAATACTTCGTCAGATAAATTTCCTTTTCTGATGGATTCAAGCGTTGCTGCTTCCAATCTCTCCAGCGTCGTTAGGTAAATATCTTCAAATGCTCTTACTTTATTCACAGGTACATTTCTGAGCAGACCTTGAGTACCCAGGTATATAATAGCCACTTGTTTTTCTACTGATACCGGAGAATATTGAGGTTGCTTAAGAATCTCCACGTTTCTTTTCCCTTTTTCCAAAACGGATTGTGTAGCCGCATCAAGATCTGAACCGAATTTAGCAAATGCCTCTAATTCCCTGTATTGAGCCTGGTCGAGTTTAAGAGTACCTGACACTTTTTTCATTGATTTGATCTGAGCATTACCACCTACTCTTGACACGGAGATACCGACGTTAATGGCCGGCCGTATTCCTGAATTAAATAGATTTGACTCAAGAAATATCTGGCCATCTGTGATCGAAATGACATTGGTAGGAATATATGCAGAAACGTCTCCTGCCTGGGTCTCGATAATAGGAAGTGCTGTCAAAGATCCACCACCCCTTACCAGACCTGAATTTTTCAGAGAGTCCGGAAGGTCGTTCATATTTCGTGCTATTTCATCGTTGTTGATGATTTTTGCTGCTCTTTCCAGGAGTCTGGAGTGAAGGTAAAATACATCACCAGGGTATGCTTCTCGTCCCGGAGGTCTCTTAAGCAATAGAGAAACTTCCCGATATGCCACCGCCTGTTTTGAAAGATCATCGTAGATAATCAATGCAGGTCTGCCCGTATCTCTGAAAAACTCTCCTATAGCGGCACCTGCAAATGGTGCATAAAACTGAATAGGTGCGGGATCCGCCGCAGAGGCTGCAACGATAGTGGTATAAGCCATAGCACCTCCCTCTTCCAGCGACTTCATCACTTGCGCTACTGTAGAAGCTTTTTGACCGGAAGCTACATATATGCAATATACAGGTTCTCCTCTATCATAAAATTCTTTTTGATTGATGATGGTGTCAATGGCAATAGCCGTCTTGCCTGTTTGTCTGTCGCCGATGATCAATTCGCGTTGACCCCTACCTATAGGAATCATCGAGTCAATTGCTTTGATTCCTGTCTGAAGTGGCTCATTTACCGGCTGTCTGTAAATAACACCGGGGGCTTTTCTTTCAATAGGCATCTCATATACATCTCCTTTGATAGGACCTTTGCCGTCTATAGGTTGGCCCAATGGGTTTACTACCCTCCCTACATATCCTTCACCTACTTTGATAGATGCGATACGGGCGGTACGTTTTACGTTGGAACCCTCTTTAATGCCATCACCTGATCCAAGTAATACTACTCCTACATTATCTTCTTCCAGGTTTAGAACGATAGCCTGTACGCCATTATCAAATTCAACAAGCTCTCCGGCCTGTGCCTTTGTCAACCCGTATACTCTGGCTATACCATCACCTACTTGAAGTACGGTTCCTACTTCCTCAAGTTCTGTTTCTGTTTTGAACCCTGATAACTGCTGTTTCAGTATCGCGGAAATTTCATCAGGTTTTACATCAACCATATCTTATATTGTTTAAAATTTATTTTTAAAATGATTTTACAAACTGATTGCCGGAAAATTCTTTCCTTATTTCATCCAACTTATGCGATATAGATGCATTGTACAATCTGTCGCCTACTTCTATGATAAATCCGCCAATAAGGCTTGGATCTAATTTTTCAGTTATTTCCAATTTATCCATCGTAATATCGCTGGAAAGAAGCTTTGATTTTATTTCATTCATTGACGCTTCTGATAATGGCGCTGCAGTAGTGATTTTGACCACTGAAATTTTATTGTAATCTCTGTATTGACCCATAAAATCAGCCGCTATCTCAGGCAAATACATTTCCCTGCCTTTTTTTACAATAATATCAAAAAATGCCATGGTGGTAGCGCCTAACTTATCTCTGAATACTTCTTTTAAAATACTAATTTTTTTACCGGCATTGATAATAGGACTCTTTAGTAAAAGATATAGATCTCTGTTGCGGATGGCCTCAGTAAAATATGAGATATCCTTTTTTATTGATTCCAGTTCGTTGCGCTCCAGAGCCAGGTCCATGAGAGATTTTGCGTATCTGGATGATATTCTGCTTACAGACATTATTGCTATTTTTTATATTTACAGCAGATTAATTTAGATTTACTTCCTTTACCAAAGTATTTACAAAAGACTGATGCTCTGCGTTGCTTTTCAGCTCTTTCCTTATTAACTTTTCAGCTATGCTCAGGGCAATATTTCCAAGTTCATTTTTTACTTCAGTGATGGCAGCTTTTTTCTGATTTTCAATATCATTCATAGCGTTGCTTATCACTTTTGATGCTTCTTCTTTTGCTTTTTCTCTTGCTTCAGCAATCATTTGAATTTTGATTTCTTTAGCTTCCTGAAGTATTTTAGCCCTTTCTTCACGAGCCTGAGCTAGAAGATTTTCATTTTCTGCTTTCATATTCGCCATTTCTTCCCTTGCTTTTTTTGCCTGATCAATAGCGTCCTGGATGTCGTGCTCCCTTTTAGATAGTGCTTCCGCAATCGGTTTGAATGCAAATTTTCCTATTATTACCCAAAAAAGTATAAAGATCAGTAGTGACCAAATAGCAAGTCCGGGTGTAGGCTGAAATGGAATGAAGTCTAATAAAACTATCATATTTTATATGTTTAATCCAATTTTGTTTAAAAAGAACAGACCCCTCCGCCAACCGCATTGAAGATCTGTTTTCGTTTTTTGTGAGCAAAAATTATTTTGCCATAAAGATACAAAGTATCATAGCGATCAATGCTGCACCTTCTACAAGGGCTGCCATTAAGATCATGGCACCTCTGATATCTCCTGATGCTTCAGGTTGTCTAGCAATACCTTCTACTGCTTTACCACCAATCATACCGATACCAATACCTGCTCCGATTACCGCTAATCCTGCTCCGATTGCTCCAAATGTACTTACCATTTTAATGAATTTATTTATATTAATTAATGATGATGTTCTTCTGTAGCTGCTCCAATATATGAAGCCGCCAATAATGTAAATACGTACGCTTGCAGGAAGGCCACCAAAAGTTCGATTGCCATCATAAATATGGTGAGCGGTACTGCCAGCAATGTTCCCATGCCTGAGCCTACCATACTTTCGCCTGACTTTCCAAAAACAAATATCAATCCTATAAAACTTAAAATAGCTACGTGCCCTGCAGATATGTTTCCCGCTAATCGCAGCATTAATGTCATGGGTTTAATAAACAATGAGGCTATCTCTATCACAGAAAGCAAAGGTTTTACACCCGTAGGGACTCCAGGCATCCACAAGATGTGTTTCCAGTAATCTTTGTTTCCGTTTATATTGACAATAATAAAAACTATGATAGCCAGAATCATGGTCACTGTGATGTTTCCTGTGACATTGGTAGATCCAAAGAAAGGTACCTGTCCGAACAAATTCAGTCCAAGAATGAAGAAAAATATACTCAATAACATCGGGAAATACTTTTTGTACTTTTCCTTACCGATAAATGGTATTGCTACTTCGTCTCTTATGAATGAAAACATAGTCTCAGTAATGTTCTGCATTCCTTTAGGGGCTTTGTCTGGATTTTTTTTGTATGATTTAGCTGCGCTGGTAAAGACCAATATCAAAAAGAGAGATACCAGAATCATTGATACAACGTTTTTCGTTAACGAATAATCGTAAAAAGAAGTAATTCCGCCTCCCAGAATACCTCCATCCAATGTTGATCTGGCATCTAATCTATATTCTTTGCCCTTAAAGCTCACATAATTTACATCTACTTTTTTGCCCTCTTTATCTTCTGTCATATGAACAAAGGCATGATGACCTAAATCCACTTCGCCTTGTGAGGGAAAACCCGGTTCAGCAACTCTGTGCACACTCCCATGATGAAGCACATAACCATTATAAGCAAAATGTCCATCTTCGTGTTCGCCGGCATGAAATTTTCCTGAACTGAAAATGTCCCATCCCTTATCTTGAGCATACAATATCATGGGCAACGGAAATCTTACCACGCCCAAAATTGAATACACATTAGCATCGCTGATGTGATGGATAGCAGTAGAAGCCGGGTCAAACTCCGCATGTACTGCTTCTTTATTTTGATCGTCCTGATGATTGATTGAACTGTCTTCAGTGGCTGATATACTCAGATGTGATGTGCTATCAGTCCCTGTTGTATGTTCCTGAGCGAATGCAGGACTGGATAGTTGAAACAATAAATATATAGCAAAAATTCTGTATTTCATCTAAAACGGCATTACCGGTTTTTAAAAATTTGGCGCAAAGGTAAGAAAACATCATATTATCTCATATCATTGATAGTCTTTTATTTATAGTGAATTTTAATTTTTTTTCTTCAAGTTTTCAGGTACTTCTATCGCGCCTTCTACAAATAACATATCTTTTAATGCAATTAATTTGAAAAAATACAAAATTATAAGGCTATGTTCTTAAAAATATATGTATATTTGTTTCTTAATATTTAATCTATGGTAACATCAGATTTTAGAGATTACTTCACTTCCCTGGTTGAAGC
>JAYTNJ010000227.1:0-4494 GCA_043748345.1 Saprospiraceae bacterium | reverse complement strand
ACTCCATATTCTCTGTAGATCTTCATGGTCTCCATTTGTTGTTTTTGCGTATCGTCCTTAAATTTGTCTTTAAGATGTGCCAATTCAGGCTTGAGTGCCCCCATTTTTGCTTGCGAATATAACATCTTATACATCAATGGATAAAGGAGCATTTTAATAAGAAATATAAGAAGGATGATAACTATACCTTTACTCCCAATATAACTGGATAGAAAATCAAAAAAAGGCCGGATAAACCACCTGTTGATGGTTCCAAAAATACTCGAACCAAATGGTATAATCTCCTCAATTTCCTTTCCTAAAGCCTGTAACCTTTTAAATTCATTAGGACCTACATACATAGTCATTTCAAAACTACCTGCATTTAAATCATTTATCGGTACCAATAACTGTGATGATACTACTTTGACATATTCACTAGTGGTAATGTCCGTCATTTTTGTGACCATATTTCCACTTAAAAATGATCCTGTTGTCCCCATCAAAGACGAATTAAAGAATTGATTAACATGAGAAACCCATTCTATTGGTTTTTCATTTAATTCCTTTGCGTCATCAGAAACACATGAGCAATAGTCACTCGTTTCATCATTTTCTTTAAAATATACGGTGGAATAGCTCTGCTCAAATTTTTCACCTTTCTCATATTTATTCAAATGGCTCTCCCAATAAAAAGGTAACGCCTTTGTACCGTCAGTTAGTACCCCAGACAGATTTTTTGTGGAAATAGAATATTTCAGAGTGTAGTCGTTTTGACTAAGCTCGTATTTTTGTTCGAAGTAGCCTCCATTACTCGTCTTAGCTTTGAACGATATAGTATTTCCAATCTTTTCCGGGGCAAAATATAATGATGAAGTATTTACAGCATTTGTGCTGCTACCCTGGACAGGAAGGTTATATTCAAATTTATTTTCCGCACTATTGAGCATTGTCACCAGTTCTTTGGAATCTTTACCAACACTATCTGTGATTGTTTTATAATGCTTTTTTAAAATTGCCTCTTTTATCTTTCCCCCTTTCGTATTAAAAGTAATTCTGATGAAGTCATTTTCTAATATTTCTTCTTTTTCCTGCCCTACGGATGAAGTTGAAAAAGCACCAAATTTTAGATTATTAAGTTGTGATGAAACAGAGTCGTTTTCTTTATTAACATTAACCGTCTTTTCACTTAATTCGCTATTGACACTTATTGATTTTTCAGCAGTCTGTTTTGCTAATGCTATTGAATCCTGAAGTTTCCTGGATTTTTCAAGTTCTTCCTTTGAAGGTGAAGATGTAATCGTCCACAGCATAAAAGTTGCCATGATCAATATGATCCCTATTATTTGATTACGTTCCATTCTCGTTTTTGCAAATTTGGCGCAAATGTACGATATGCAAATCACAATTACTTACTAAATAAGATTAATTGCTGAAAGCCGTCGATGAATCCTGGAATTATGTTGAAGTTCTTGATTTGCCTAGATAAATTTTAACCATTTCCTTTTTTGTTTTACTTTTGTATTGTTTTTGATTTAATAATAACTTCAAAATCATTAGTTCAAAATTTCAATTATCTTTAAAATATGGCTCTCCCGAATATTTTTCAAAAAAATGTAACTGATGAGTTCATCAGCCGAATAAATAAGCTCACCATGAATACGAACCCTGTTTGGGGTAAAATGAATGTTTCCCAAATGCTGGCTCATTGTTGTATCACTTACCAATATGTATATGAGCCTCAAATTTTTAAAAAACCTAATTTTTTTATGGCCTGGGTTTTGAAAACATTTGTAAAAAAAAGTGTGATAAATGAAATTCCATATAAACACAACCTCCAAACGGGTCCTGATTTTATTATCAAAGATGATAGGGACTTCGAAAAAGAAAAATCAAGGTTAATTTCTTTTCTTCAGAAGAGTCAACAGGATGGAGAAGATTTTTATAATGATAAAGAATCGTTTTCTTTCGGAAAGTTAAATATCATCGAATGGAACAATATGTTTTATAAACATCTGAATCATCACCTCACACAATTTGGAGTTTAACCCAAACATAAATAATGCACTCTTAATATAGTATACAAAACTACTGAAGCGTTGGATACACATTAGAAGATCTTGTGTTTCGGAAAAAAGAATTGAAAAAATTGTCCTTCAGATTATGCCTAAAAAGGGTCATAATAATAAACATCACAAAGGCAGATGAACTTAAAATATTAAACCTTTTATTTTTGAAGTTGTTATCGCATATATTAAATTAACCTGAAATCTAAATTAATATCATATGTATCCTATAGAATTGACCATTCCTCTATCAAAAGACCTGACTGACTTCGGATTTGTGGGATTAACAAGTCCTTCTGAAGTATCTGATATGCTTGACAAAAAAGACGGTACTGTTCTTTTGGTAGTAAATTCAGTATGTGGATGTGCTGCTGCTAACGCAAGACCCGGAGCAAAAATGGCGATAACCAATGAAAAAAAACCTGATCATCTCGTGACTGTATTTGCAGGGGTTGATAAAGATGCAGTTGATGTAGCTAGAGAATATTTGCTTCCTTATCCAGCTTCATCCCCGGCAATAGCATTATTCAAAGATGGTAAGTTGGTGCACATGCTCGAGAGAAGACATATCGAAGGTAACTCTGCGAGAGTGATAGCGGATAATCTTGCTCATGCATTTGATGTATATTGTTAGTTATTGTTTTCATTATCATTGTTATCATATATTATATATAACAATATATGATAATATGAAAATGTAGATCAAAATACTTTTTGATTGTTGTATAGGTTTGTCAAACCAAATACTAATAACTCGGATTACTTTTTAATAATCTTTTTCACAGTAATTGGTGGAAAATCTATTGTTAAAAATAATTTTTTGGATAGTATGAATGCAAACTATTTCCGGAGGTCAGAAGTTTTATGATTTTAGTGATATTAAATGTATTGTCAAGTTATGATATATTTTTATACATTTATAAAAGCAATTTCCGATACCTTAAAACTTGTGTTCGCAAACATTAGAAAAGAATGCTCTCGCTCGATTTGCAATAAATAATCTTTATCCGTTTTAAAATAACTTTTCTTATTATACCGACTTATTGATGTAGAAGCCATACCTGGCTTATGTACTTTTGTTAAAGTGAAATATCTTGTTGAAAATGATCTTTAATATATTTTGATAAACGCATAGGTTCTTAATATATTGATACCATTGGATTTGGTCTATAGACTGTTTATTTTTATCTTTACCTTTTGATTGGATTTAAAGTTTCTATGTTATGATTAAGATGGGTATTATACACATGATTTCTGTTCTCTGAAATATGTAAATAAGGAATTTTATATTTTCAAATATAATTTTTATAAGTTAGACCAAAATTCATTTAAGAAAATCACAAACTAAGAACAAACATAAAATATGGAGTACAAGGCGAGTTCAGAAAGATACCAAAACATGGAATACCGCAGATGCGGCAAAAGTGGATTGATGTTACCTGCCATTTCCCTTGGGCTTTGGCATAATTTCGGTCATATTGATTCTTTTCAAAATGCAGAAAGTATATTGAAATTGGCCTTCGATTGTGGTATTACCCACTTTGATCTGGCTAATAATTATGGGCCGCCACCTGGCTCAGCAGAAGAGAACTTCGGTAAAATATTCAGGAAAAATTTTATCCCATACAGAGATGAATTGGTGATATCCTCTAAAGCTGGTTGGGGTATGTGGGATGGCCCCTATGGCGACTGGGGATCAAAAAAATATTTGGTGGCCAGTCTGGACCAAAGCCTTAAAAGGATGGGATTGGACTATGTGGACATTTTTTATCATCATCGTCCTGACCCTGACACGCCACTGGAGGAAACCATGGCTACTCTTGATCTGTTTGTAAGGCAAGGAAAGGCACTATATGTGGGTATTTCAAGCTATCAGCCTGAAGAAGCTGAAAAGGCTTTTCAAATTTTAAAACAATTAGGGACACCCTGCCTTATACACCAGCCAAAATATTCGATGTTTGACAGATGGGTCGAAAATGGTCTGATGGATGTTTTGCAAGATAATGGAGTAGGTTGTATGCCTTTTTCTCCATTGGCTCAGGGATTGCTTACGAATAAATATCTGGATGGGATACCTGAAGGATCAAGAGCCACATCGCATAGAGGAAATGGAGCCATCGATGAATCGGCGGTAACAAATGCAACCATTGTGAAGATAAGAGAATTGAACAAACTGGCTGAAAATCGGGGACAAAATCTGGCACAAATGGCGTTGGCCTGGATACTAAAGGATGAACGGATTACATCAGTATTAATCGGTGTCAGCAGACCTGAACAAGTGACCGATTCTATTCAATGTCTCAAAAATTATTCATTTACAGGGGAAGAGCTAACTTTAATTGATGATATTTTAAACTAAACCACTATGGACTTGAAGTCCATAGGTTTGTGAGAGCGAATGAAATTCGCGTGCCTGACACCTATATCATCCTTTGATCTTCCTAATAGC
>JAYTNJ010000226.1:0-3062 GCA_043748345.1 Saprospiraceae bacterium | reverse complement strand
AGCATACTTACTTTTTTATCAATATCATCGCCTGAAAACATAAAACAACCCAGCATTGTCTTTATCTGAGTACGTATTTCTCCCTCAGCCACCTCATCAACTGTCTGAAAAACTGTAAGTCCGCCATCCATAAGTGATGCCTGGTTTTGTGCAAAATATCCTACTTTTATATTATGTCCAAGATTGCATTTACCTTCAAAATCAATTTCTCCCATTATTGCCTTTATCATAGTTGATTTACCTTCACCATTTCTTCCTACAAATGCCACTCTTTGTCCTCGTTCGATAGTCATACAGGCATCTTGGAACACTACGTGATTTCCATATTTTTTAGAAAGGTGATCCACTAAAAGCGGGTAATCTCCTGAACGGGGAGCTGGCGGAAACTTAAGTTTTAAGGCGGATGTATCCACTTCATCAATCTCGATTATAGTCATCTTTTCTAGCATACGCTCCACTGAATTTACCTGATTTGCTTTGGAGTAGGTCCCTCTGAATCGTTCAATAAATTCTTTACTTTCCAATATAGTTTTTTGTTGATCTTTATATGCCCTAATTTGAGACACACGCCTCTCTTCACGCAATTGAAGATAATGTGAATAATTTGCTTTGTAGTCGTAAATCCTACCCATAGTAACTTCTATAGTCCTGTTGGTAATATTGTCAATGAAAGCTTTATCATGAGAAATGACCATGACCGCATTAGCTTTATACAGTAAAAAGTTTTCAAGCCAAACAACTGATTCAATATCTATGTGGTTAGTCGGTTCGTCTAAAAGTATAAGGTCAGGCTTTTTGAGTAAAATTTTAGCCAGTTCAATTCGCATCCGCCATCCTCCACTAAATTCATTTGTTTTTCTTGCAAAGTCTTCTCTTTCAAAACCCAGGCCTAATAATGTCTTCTCAACCTCCGCATCATAATTGATATCTTCCAGTGAGTAGAATTTTTCACCTAATTCAGATGATTCTTCAATCAACTTCATATAAACATCAGACTCATAATCTGTACGGGTCTCTAATTCAGAATTAAGATAAGCCATTCTATCCCTAATAATGAATATCTGATCAAAAGCTTTTAAAGTTTCTTCAAAAACCGTACAATGATCCTCCGCCAATAAATGCTGTGGCAGATATGCTATCACAGCTTCCTTTGGGCATCTGATATTTCCCTTGTTGGGTTTCTGCACTCCTGCAATTATTTTCATTATAGTGGACTTGCCTGCACCGTTTTTTCCCATCAGCGCAATCTTGTCATTTTCGTTGATGACAAATGAAATATCACTAAATAAATTACGTCCACTAAATTCAACCGTCAAGCCATCAACCGAAATCATAAAGATCAGGATTTATTAACAAAGCCGCAAAGGTAAAAAAACAAAACAATTACGATACATTTTTATGGCCCAGCACACCGGCAATTCCCGAAAAAATATCAATCATTATATGAATAATTATGACGGCTATTAACGATTCGGAAAATATAAATATATAACCAAAAAGTAAGGCTAAAATCAATATTTTCAAAACAGCCCACCAACCTTGGTATATGTGACTAACAGAAAATACTAATGCTGGAATCAGAATAGCCACATACTGACCATAAGGTACTTCAGCCAAAAAATGACTGAAATACGTGATTAGAAAACCTCTGAAAATAATTTCTTCGCATATACCAGCAGACACTGCAAGGAAAATATAAGACCTAAATTCTTGCCAATTGAGGGGAATGATAAAATGTAAATCTTCTAGTCTTGACTCCAGATACTTAATATTAAAAAAACCTAAAATAAGATCTGATAAATAGAATACAATTAGAATTGAACAAAATATTTTAACACTTTCATTCATAGAAATTAATGCAAATCCAAGTTCGTTCCATGACCTGCCGCTGATATTCCATGAGGTAAGCACAAGCAATGCCCCAATGATGAGCATAAGGCCATTTGTATAAAAAAGATGTTTTTTGGGAGGTAAAGATTTAATCATTTCTGCTGTCATTTGCTCGGACTTCAGGGACATAATCGGTACGACAATGACAATCATAAGAACAAAAGCGTGGTCAAACCAATTAAATTCCAACATCTACAAATATTTGTGCCAAAGGTAACAATTCCTGTCATTTGCAAGTAAATACAATTGAAATGAAGGTATACAGTGACATTCAAATATAAAAAGTTTATATAGTAAAAATATAAATATTTGATAACTTATTTTTATATTTGTTCGATAATCAACTTTTTTCAACAATCTAAAAAAATAATTATGCAAAAGTTTTTAACAATTTTGTTTAGTTTTGGCTTACTTATTAGCGTGACGGCTCAAAAAGCAACCGTAAAAGGTATGGTAGTGGACAATGATGGCAATGCCGTCATTGGTGCAAACATCACAGCTTCACCTGGAAATAATGGAACGATCACAGATGTAGCAGGTGAATATATGATGAGCCTGGATCCAGGCACCTACACTTTGACTGCATCATTTATTGGATTTGGATCACAGTTCAGCGAACTAAAATTGAGCGCCGGGGAAACAAAGACTTGGGATGTTTCCCTTGAAGTCGGAGGAATAAAACTGGAAGATATTGTTTTGACAGGTACAAGATCAGCTCCCCGATCTAATACAACTAGCCCATTACCTATCGATGTTTTTACTGCAAAAGATTTAATGACAACGGGTCAAAACACATTTGACAAAGCATTGCAATACAGAGTTCCTTCCTTCAATACAGTACAAACACCTGTAAATGATGCGACATCGCTCCTTGACCCTTACGAAATAAGAAATATGGGACCTAGCAGAACATTAATTCTTATCAACGGTAAGCGTAAAAATATGAGCTCTCTAGTCTATATTCAAACTTCTCCAGGTCGTGGGGAGACGGGTGCTGATATATCTGCTATACCTACAGACGCAATAAAAAGAGTAGAAATCCTAAGAGATGGAGCATCCGCACAATATGGATCTGATGCAATTGCCGGTGTTATGAACGTAATTTTAAAAGATAGATACGAGTACGGTTCTGTGACACTCAATACAGGTATCACGCACAAGGGTGATGGAGA
>JAYTNJ010000225.1:0-1742 GCA_043748345.1 Saprospiraceae bacterium | reverse complement strand
TAATTAATAACCAAAAACATTGGATATTTAAATTTTGTTTTTCCGATTTAATAAGAGGGCGCAAAAATACTATGCTGACTAACAATAATTTTTTAATATTTGCACCCTGATATATATTGATAAGAAACTCAAAAAATGTTTTTACACATTCACAAATCAAAAATCCATCGGGTAAAAGTCACCCAGGCAAACCTGAATTATGTGGGATCCATCACTATTGATGAAGATCTTATGGATGCGGCAATGCTTTTAGAAGGAGAAAAAGTTCAGATAGTTAATAATAATAATGGTGAACGTATTGAAACCTATGTCATCAAAGGCGAAAGAGGGTCAGGTATGATCTGCCTGAATGGTGCTGCCGCCCGCAAAGCTGAGGTGGGAGACATTGTTATTATCATTAGTTATGCACTTATGACGCCTGAAGAAGCCAATGTGTACAAAGCCTTAACTATTTTTCCTGATGAAAACAACCGAATTAATTGATTATATTATCCACCAAAATTAACTTGTTTTGAGAAAATATCTTGCCAAAGGAATCAAAATATCTATTTTTTTTGCCGTGGGAATCATCATTTTATACCTGGTATATCAAAGGCAGGATGCTGCATACCAGGCAGAATGTGCTCTTAAAGGAATAGCAATGGCCGATTGTAGCCTGCTCACCAAAATAGCTGCTGATATCAGTAATGCAAATTATATTTGGATTTTTGTTATTATGTTTTTATTTATGGTTACCAACCTGCTTAGAGCGTTGCGGTGGAAAATGATGTTTAGAGCTATTGGCTATCAACCCCGAATGGTCAATCTTTTCGGGACTATTATGATCAACTATCTTGCAAATCTTGGTATACCCCGGTCAGGTGAGGTCATACGGGCAGGACTACTCTCCGGGTATGAAGATATACCTGTTGAAAAAGTGCTGGGAACGATATTTACAGACCGTATTTTTGATGTTTTTATGTTGCTCATTGTGATGTTGCTGACTGTCTTTTTAGGGGGAAATGACTTTATCGCATATTTAAATGAAAATATGAATTTTGGGGATAAACTATCCGGACTCTTTGATAATACCCTTTTGGTTGGAGTTCTTTTATTATTTGGTGTGATTACGCTATATTTGGTATGGAAATTCAGATCAAAAATTTACCATTCATCTCTGGGTCGAAAATTGATATCGCTTTTTGTAGGGTTTTCAGATGGTGTCCAAAGCGTCAGAAAGGTGTCCAGCATTTCTCTTTTTTTATTTTATACTGTCATGATTTGGGTGCTTTATTATTTCATGATGTATCTGGCATTTTTTTCATTTGCACCTACTTCAGGATTGGGACTCATTGCGGGGCTGGTAGTTTTTACTTTTGGTAGTTTAGGTATTCTTATACCTACGCCGGGTGGAATGGGTAGTTATCATTATCTGGTGGGTGAGGCTTTAGCTATGTATGGTGTAAGTGGAGCAGATGCTTTTTCCTTTGCGAATATTATGTTTTTTTCTATTCAGATATTTGTCAATATTATTTTCGGATCAATAGCCCTTATCTTGCTCCCGCTGCTAAATAAAGAAAGATGAGCTCCATTAAAGAAAAAGTATTTACATCTGGCGAGAGTCTGTCATTAAAAATTAAAATCTGGAAAAATGCAGATAAAAAGATTGTTTTTACCAATGGTTGTTTTGATCTGATCCATGTTGGTCATGTTCTTTATCTGGAAAGTGCTGCATCCTTGGGCGATATTCTCATAGTAGGGCT
>JAYTNJ010000224.1:0-6795 GCA_043748345.1 Saprospiraceae bacterium | reverse complement strand
GAATTTTTATTAGATAAAATTATTCTCTTGAAATCCGCTAAATATTTAATTAAGTACAGGCTTTGGTCTGACCGTAAATTTATCTTTCAGTTTATTGATAGGCTTTTCAATGAACTTCCAGGAAAGGGATGCTATGCATAAAAGCAAAAGAAAATTTTGAATGAATATCCATGCTGGCCTGAATTTTTCCGGCATGGCTTGCGTAAACATGAAATCATACCCCATATTTGTGAATGCATTTTCTATAGCCATTCTCAATTCTGGAATTACAAGGTGATACAAGTATATCCCGTAGCTGATCTTTCCCAGGCGGATAAGCCATTTGTTATTTAAAATAAAATTTACCGGTCTATTATTAATTTTAAACAGGCAAATGAATATAAGTGCAATAGCTAGTAAAGAATGAATCGTCCTTGCTGGTATAACTGAGATTTGAAAAATATCCAAAATAAAAAGGAGTACCACAGGAATCAGGAAAAATTTAAATAACGGTTGAAACTTTGTAATAATATCCTGGCGGTAGGCAATTAACCAGGAAAGAAAACCCCCAATTGCAAAAGCATCAAAACAAGCTATTGTTAATATTTCACTCCACCAACCTTTCCCTGTGATAATATAATTTGATGAAATCCCGATTACCAGGAAAAGTAATATAAGATAAGGCAAAATTTTTCTGGAACTAAAAACAATCAACCAAGGCCATAATAAATAGAACTGTTCTTCCACACCCAATGACCACAAGTGTGGAGTCCGTACCGGGAAAAATTCCTGAGCATAAAAAAGATAATTAGAGGTATAAGTATAAAAGTAGGGCCCATCACTTTGAACGGACGGGTCATGAATGATCCAGAGAACCAATAAAAACAGATAATATATAGGGAAAATTCTAAGTGAACGTCTGATGTAAAAATTCCTGAAAATTGTTTTCCTTTTCTGCTTTAGCAGTTCGGCTTGATTTTTCTCACGCAATAGAATACCAGTTATAAGAAAGCCACTTAAAACAAAAAATATGTTTACACCCAGGGGGCCATTCGGTACAATGTTAAGGACTGAATCTTGGGGAAGCCAGTGATGTATAATTACCAAAAGAACAGCGATGGCCCGGATAGTATCCAATTGTGGGATATATCCGTTGATTTTAAATAGGCTATCAATTGTTTTAACTGATTTATTTCTTTGTTTTAAGTAAAATAACACTAAGGGTAGGAAACCTGCCAAGAATATAAAGTAACCCGGTTTGAATATTTCGTTTACCGAGATATAACCAGTAAAGTATTCTTTATCGGCTCTGCCGCTATCCCAGATATCGGTTGGTTCATTTTGATTATTCCGGGTTTGCACCATCCAATAGTAGAAATATGTTTTATTGGGCAACTTGATTCTAGTACTGAATTGCCCGTTCATGTTTGATAGTTTACTCCATATAACTTCGTCTTTTGTAAAGGAGCCGGCTGGTAATAAACTGTCAGGTACAGGTTGGCCACTCATTTGCCCCCATACCATATAGACCTCTGAAGCGGAATTTGAAGTATAACTGACTTCTTTTTCAATGATTTTTTTCCTGATTATGGATTCAGTAAGCAAATAACTTGCAATGAACAGCAAGAATAAAAGAAGGTGTGGAAGGTATTTTCTTAATCCCTGCAATGACCTGTCTTGAAAAATTGTCATTTTCTGTTTAAAAAATTTAAGTCCGTGTCTACGTAAATGAACAGCATGTTTTTAATGCAAGAAAATTATCAATCTGAAAAACTTAATCATACTTAGTGAAATCTTTTTTTGAGTCCATGAAATTTCCAAGAATTTATTTATTAAATGGAAGTGTAATGTGTATGTTTTTTCCGGTATCTCCATTTATTGTTACCTCGCTGCCGTTGGGGCTAATCTTTAGATTAATGTTATAATCATTGGTTTCACCTGGAAAAAACATTCCAATACTTATTTCTAGACGCTCGGCCAAATTTTCAATCTCGTCCAATACTAAGTGATAGCAATTGTCTGAAGGGTGAACAGAAATCGTATGAACTAAAGCCAGTGCAATGGTTCTAAAATCTGTAAACTGCCGTGCGCCTGCCGCCTGCCAAGTGGCTAAATTTTCTGTAAACCATTTAATACCGTTAATAGAAATGTCAAAATCATGAAAATATCCTACAATAGGAAGCCCGCTTTTAAACCACTCGCTATTTGCCTCATTTAAATAGGGAGCGCAAATATGCTGCGCCCAGCACAATTTTTCACCTGTTTTTATAGCTAGATAATAGCTACTGACCATTAATAGTTCGCTAGATAAAACATGTATCAGAACTTCATTAGTAAATTCGTCGCCCGGACATATCAAAACTCGGGGAGTTGTACCGAAATATTTTTTAATTGAGTTAATGCCTGAGTAAAATGGGTGATCTTGAAGGGGTATATCTTTTAAGAAAGTAACAGCTGTTGCTCCAAACTCCCGGAACCAGGAAGTATTGTTATATCGGTCATCAGCATCAGCCCATTTCTGCCTGTCGGGGTGTAAATGTGTATATCCATGTAGTTCCACTTCCACTAAACCGTCGTGTCTCAGCCGTTGGATTCCGCGGTATTCTGATTCATAGTCATATGTCAAAGATGAAAAATTGGGATTACTTTTTTGATACACTACTTTGGACGAGGGGTATATTAATCCTTTCTTTCGTGAGATTAATTCTCCGCTAATCTTTAACTCACCTCGTTCCGGGTTTCCATCATCTACCCAACCGGAAACATAGCCTAAACTCATCGTGGCGTTTTTTTTGCTTAATTCTTTTCCAATAATCAGCCATTCCTCTTCGGTCAGTTTGGTAGTGTTATAAATCTCATTATAAGCCACCTCCAGGCTTCCCGGATCATCCATTCGTAAGATAACGGTGTTATCCCATTTATACCAGGCTACTGGTGAAAGACTTTCATAGACTAATAAATGTCGTAGCACTGCTGTAAAAGACCCGTCATGGTCTCTTGCTGTACTAGGATGAAAGCCAATGGTTACCATTTTACCTTTCCCGAGGTTTGTGGATACGATGACAGGTAAACCATCCAGTTCACAAACCACCAAATGGTTCGGAGAAAATTGGAGTTGCAAAGATTGAAAAGGTTTAGATAGCTCCCATGTTTTCTTTATTCCACTACCTTTCCACTCCAACTTTATTCCTTCATGTGATACTCCGGTGTTATAGCAGGTGAAAACATCTGGCAAATCGGCAAAGGCAGGGGCTTGGCAAATAAGCAGAATAGGGCTGGTGCGGGTAATGCTAGCCATCTTTTGCATGAAGATTATTTCATATTCTTCAGTGGGGCCTGTTAGTATAATCCATTTAATATTTTTTCTTTGAATAATTTCTTCATGGTACATTGAAGGCGATATCAGTTCGGCTTGCCAACCCATAAATCGGATTAATACTATCCAGTCTGCTTCCTCCCTTTCTTCCGGGAGGATCCACCCTGAAGAACCAAGGATGTTTTCTGTCAAAATATCAGACTTCAGAGAAATGATCAGGGCTGTATCAGTTTTTTCAAACTTCATTACTCAATAATCTTTAATGAATTAAATCCTTCTTTCAGCGCTTTAGCGACCGCTGTGAAAGATACATGCTCTTCAGCAAGTTGGCGAATTTCGGGTTTGGTTGCGGACAATGTGTTCATATCCCAGGCAACCATCTGGAAAAGCTGTTGCATTTTTTCATCATCCCCAGGGGGAAATAACCAACCTGTTTTACCTGGTACCACCAAATCCGAGATGGTGCCGACATCAGAACAGATTGCGGGTATTCCGCATGCGAATGCTTCGCCAATTACTGTTGGGAAACCCTCTCTTGTTGAAGCCATGAGGAGCCATTCTGCACAATTGTAATATATGGCTTTTTGCCTATCTTCTTTTATCCAGCCTATAAAATGGATACGTCCTTTAATATTTTCGGATGCCTGCATTTTGAGTTTTTCTTCATCATTACCTGTACCAATAATCAGCAGGTCAATGTTTTCGAAATGTGCGGCTATTGCACAAAAGGATTTGATTATACTACTGATGCGTTTTATTTGATCATCAAGCCTTCCTATAAATAACCAATAACGTTTTTCAGGAATTAAAGAAACGGATCTGCAGGCCGTATACTTATCAACTGGTTTATATATCAACATATCAACAGGTGGTCTGATTATATTCAAACGGGATGCCGGGATTTTATAGCTTTCCTGTAATCTTTGTTGTTCAGCAATTCCCGAAGAAAATATCCATTTACTCCGGCGAATTGTAAATTTCTTTAAAAATTTACCTGAATAACTTTCGGGAGTACTACCCGTATGGTATGTAATCAGTGGAATTTTTAAAATCCACGAAAAAAGATAGAGTACATCAAAACGTCCGCTGCAATAATCCTGTGCAAGAATAATATCTGGCTTATCCTTTCTGATCTTATTAAATATACGCCATGAAAAGAGTGCCGTATAGGAGCCTATTGCAGCGTATGTTTTATAATACCTTTTTAGTCTCCATGACATCCTTGAATTATAAAATAACTTCCAACTTACCCGATGTAACCAGGAAGAACGAAGAAACTTTACACGAACATGGGTGTATTCATTTATATCCTCTGTTATCTGTGGCTTTATGGATAATGCATACCAAGTAGCTTCACCAATTTCTTCATGGATTATCTTTAACCATGTATGTGTACCGGTATTATGCCAGCTGGTCGCGAATGATTTTTGATCCACTCCATAATGAGGATAAAAGTCTTCAAATACGTCTGGGTAATCGAAAAATGCGATCTTTAACCTTTTTTGCGATTTCTCCTGGGTTAGATTCGGCTTTTTCATAATCGGGTTGATTACTAGGAAAATTATGTTTAATAAATTTGTTTAATCCGGGAGGCCAGAGCGATTCGTCAATTCGCGATTGTTCGAATACCTCAAACTATGTATTTTTAATTTTTAGCGTGAATATTTTTTTCTATTTAATACCGCATATTCCCCACTCCAAACAAGTGATAGTCGATTCTTTTCAATGAAACTCAAAAAGGATTCCCAGCATCCAGCTCGTTTATGCACTTCCAGAGCAATTGTATTAACATTGTCGATCCATGTATGGCTATTGGACAAAACCTCAAGTTCTGCCCCCTCAATATCTATTTTTAACAAATCGATTTTTTTGAAATCGTACTCTTTCAATAAATCTAAAACTCCTATTCCTTCAATTGATTTATCATCTTTTTCCTGTGCTTCTGAAACAGTAAAAGACCACGATTCTTCTTGCGGATTATCAATTGAAAGAAAAGTTTTTTTATTCCACAAACCTTTAAAAAGGGGAATGATTTTTGAGTAAAAGGCTGTATTTTTTTTTAGTAACTCAAAATTTGATTCTTCAACTTCAAGAGCCACAATTGTGCTTTCAGGATAATTATTGGCTAGATATATAGCTGATAATCCGATGTTAGCACCAGCATCAATAATAAAACTTAAGCCATTCCCAAAATTGACATTTAGATCTTCATCAAGAAAAATCTGTTCAAACACGGGTATATCTGAAGTTTGTGCACGTAACCAGATTGGATACGCTAACTTGGAAAGTTCGATTTTGAACAAAGAACCTTTTGAAACACTTTCATTTTGTAGCAGCTGTTCTATTAGCTCTGGACTTGCATGCCTTAATTTTTCTTTTGATATTTTATAAGTAGGGTTTACAACCTGTTTCATATTAAGTTAATTTATTTAGCATTCCGGATAACACTTTGTTACTATTAAAATATTCCTTTACGATGTTTCGGGCAAGCACACATTCTGTTGCGTAATTACCATTTATTTTTTCAAGAGCAATTAAGATATTCTCTTCATTTGAAAAACAATGCAATCCTTTCCCTGTTTCAATGAATTCAGAAAATCCCGTATCCTGAACAATTACCGGCCTCCCACTAGCCAGGTAACAAGTAGTTCTTTCACTAAACCATCCGCACCTGGTTATCACATATCCTTGTTTAGCAATACTCCATTCTCCTTTAGAATTTTTAATGAAATCCTGATAACTCTTGTGCGTTTTTGTGACTTCCAATGGATTTACACTCTTCCAACCATAATCTAATAAATTAATTTTTGATGTGCTTGCGCTTCCGATTGCAACCTCAAATGTATCATTGGTTTTAGAAGGTAAGTCCAAATAGTCCATAAATGAAAAAGACTTCATCCCATACTTCCTTCCATCAAGTTCTCTGGTTTTATAACTATCCCATTGCATGACAGTTGTCCATTTGCCGGAAATATTTCCAGGGCTAAAATTCCAAAGATCCATCACTACAGGTTGCCGGGTGGGTTGCCAATCAAATCCATCGTCAGGCATTGAGCAGCTTTGCTTTCCGAAATTTTCTCCAAAAGAGAAAAAATGAGTATGGGATTGAGCGAGGTTTTTTCTTGCGGTATTCTGGATGTTGTCAATTTGAGTGAATGCTGGGTCTGTATCAATTAGAACACGCACAGGTATTTTCTGAATAAAATCGCGCCATGGATAGATGCCTGAAAGATTGAAAAAAATGTCGGTTTGATCGATAAAAGATTCAATTTGTTCCCTGGTTTTTCCATACCAGGTATTTGAATGATAATTATAATATGCCCAATTATCTTTTAAATTAAAATTTGTAAAGACTTCATTGATAAATTTCAAACCATATGAAGGGTCAGTAGATACTTCCAGTGTTTCCGGATTATAACAGGAAGGATAATCGTCACTGTCTTCTATAAATAAAACGTTGTGTCCGAGGCGATGAAGTCCAACTACATATTGAAGGTGGT
>JAYTNJ010000223.1:0-7155 GCA_043748345.1 Saprospiraceae bacterium | reverse complement strand
GTATCAGCAAATGGGCATGAATTGTCGTCAAGATTTCCTGGACCGTTTAACAATATAAAATTACCTGAAACAATCAGGTTATATTCTCCGGCTGTGGATGGCCAGGTAATGGTTCGTTGATTTCGGTTTATACCACTTTGCATTACGGTTGAAGCAAATGATGCACCGGAAATATTATCAATTTTCCAGATGATAGGATCGGAAAGCTGACTGATTGGAGCATCAATTCTGTATATTTCAGAACTTCCTATACAATTACCGGCATCCCCTCTGATAGTAGTAAAGGCTTTTATATCTTCTACATCTATGGGTCGGGTCAGATTAAAACTACATCCAAGAGCTTGTCCTCCATAAGATAAGTTCACTCCTGAAACCCCCATAGAATATCTTCCGGCAGTCGGTCCCCACATCACATTAATGCTGGTTTGACCTGTTGCAGGTAAAAGGGGTAAAACACCGGAAAATCCTCCTGATATAAACCAGGTCAGATTATTGTACGTACTTCCAGGTCCAGGGATGGAATATGATTCAGGCGATACTGAATTCCTGCAGACATCCTCGTCTCCGGTAATGACAAAATTAGGATAAGAACATGACTGCGAGTTTGTGACATCAATCACCTGATTCGTATTCATATTCTTTACCTGTACCGACCAAGGTTGTCCTGAGACTCTTTTGCCTGCAATCCTGTAAATACCAGAAATTCCTAGATTTGTCTCAGGAATATTTGTGTTATTCAGGTAAGGAATGGGGGCCGCAGGTGGCGGTAAGGACGCGGGATGATAAAATTTGGAATTGTTGGTTGTCAACAACCTCCAGACTTGTCCCGGCGTTGCAACAATAATAATGGTGTCGAGGTACTGACCATTCGTACTCGTGGTAGAGTTATTTAAACAATAGCACTCAGTCTTAGTTACAACCGGCACTTGTGCCCGTGATACTGTTGCCATCATTACCATAAGCACGAAGACAGTCAGTGATGACTTCAGGCTCCGATCGCTGACCAGGCCGAAAAAATGTGTAAGTAATGGGTTCTTCATCGATTGATGGATTTTATAAAATTCGTAATTGCTTAAAAAAAATCTATATAATATCCGGCATGTCTTAAAAGCTCATACCGGAATAATTCTATGTATTCTTTGGTTACCTGCAATCAGCTTTCACTTACCATTCTTATGACAAATTGATAAATATTGACTGATTACTGAACTACAAATCCAAATTTCAGACCAAACTCAAAGTCGCATTAATCGTAATTTTAATATGATACTTACATTATTTTTTTACTTAATATTTAAAGCATGTTTTATCAATTAGATAAGTGTAAATAAAAAATTTCTATTTTTTTTATATTTTTTTTTGCCTCTATGAAATCAAATTAGCATAATAAATATGATATAAATAGCTGTATTTCAAATATATACAATACTATCAAAAAAGTATTAACGCGTAAATACTTATATTACAGGTATATATAAAAGGCATACTATAGTGATATGAATCACTATTAAGAAGGCAGTTATTTATAATTATGCAGGCAAAATTGATTGAACAGTAGAGATACTGTCTTACTATGGGACCAGTGTACTATCTTTTGTATCAACAAGAAGAAAATCGAATTAAAGTACCATAAAAAATGTAATCGAACAAACAGGCGAATAAATTTGATTGTCAAGGATGAATCAAATATTCGTCTTTCATAGTTAGTCATTTATGATTTAGTTCTACATAGTCAAATTTAGTAAAAGGCAATCGGTTTTTCAATTACCACTGGCTTCAGCCAGTGGACCAAAGTAAACACTTTGATGGCTTTAGCCTAAGACTCCGCTTTTTGACTAAAGTCTACACATATTTTCATTAATAGGCCCACAGACTAAAGTCTGTGGCAATTGATTTGAGTTTATAGTAATCCATTAGTAAGTAGGTCAATTTAAGAGAATTTATAAAAAATTCATATTTTTTCTTGTAAAATTGTAATGTAACAAAGTACAATTAAATGAATATTATCTGATTCTGATAAACTTTAAGGTCTGTAGAAAATTTTCATGCTTGAGATGAAGAAAGTAAATTCCGGGAGCAAGCTCATCCCCAAGTGGTATATTTATATTATAACTCGGATGTATATTACCGGCCTCAACCTCTACCCCCTTGCTATTGATTATTTTATAGCTTAGTTGTGTATTACTTATCGGATTTTCTGAATTCAAAATCAGGATATTGCTGACAGGGTTGGTTTGCAATCTGTATTCACTCATCGGAATAGTTGGTTTATTGATGAATACATAGTTTACTCGCATTTGTTTATTACCAATATATACTTCAGATGATCTGCTTATATTTTCTCTCAATTTTGAAATATCCATTTCATCTGTTATATCGAAAGATGCCATCAAATCTCCTTTATTCAAAGCGATTGTCCTGGAGTGATAAGCCAAACTACTCAGCCTGTCTTCTTTGATATATGTTTCATAATCTGAAAACTGTCCAGCCAAATCTTTTTCACTTTTTTCTATACAATTATAAGCTTTAGGATACTGCATAAAAAATTGGAAGCCATCTAATTGAGTATTGTTTGCGGCTCTGAAAGTAAGTACTTTCTGTTCTCGAAGTACTTCTATATCTACATTCACATTAAAATATTCAACATTACTATTGCGGTTTTCTATTACTTCGTTTGTCAAATTAAATGCTGAAAGATTTACATCTCCTATTTTGACAGCAACAAAATCAGCTCCTTTCTGATCTGAAGTGAGTATTCCAGTTTGAATTTTATTGATGTACTTAAAAGGAAAGTTAGCTTCAGGAAATCCTTCTGATTTTCTTACAAATACCCATGAAGTCAATTCTTTTGGCAATTTGTCTGTTATTCCTAAAATCAGTTTCCGGAGTTCTACGAGATCTCCCGCGGTCACAGAAGATGATGAATTTATATCCGCAGCAAGAATTTTATACTGATTGTCAAATGTACTCAATCCGAGGATATGTCGTTGTATCATGATCAGATCAAATGTGGATACTCCTTCCAACGGGTCACTGTTGAGATAGGGGCTGATGATATATTCTTTTCCCAGCGGTAATTTATCCATCACATATTCTCCCGTAGCATTATTTATGGATTTAGATGCCAGATTTTCTACTGTTTCATATCTGATCTCAGTATTTAGCGGCACTTTGTTATTTTCGGTGACAATTTTACCTGAGACTATTGCCTCGGTGATCAGATCAGGACATAAGTTCGCATTGTCCTGAATGATGAGTTCCACAGTACAAAAATCCTGATTGCCGGCAAGATCGGTAATAGTCATGCTTAGTGGTATTTTTGCAGATTTTCCATTAGGTAAATTCTTACAGTCAAAATACTTTCCTGAACTTTTGGTAGCAGGAATCCATTTTTGTGCCAGGCCAGATCTATATTCGGCTTCATTGCTGACCAAACCTTTACCCTTGAAATAATGCTGTACAGTTTTCAATGAATCAACTGGAATGTCACCATCAAAAGTAAACCAAAGATCAGATATTTCAGTGCAATTGTCCGTACTGCCATTATCAAAGTCCCTGGCCCATATTTCAACATTACCAGCAGTCTGCATAAAAGAAGTAGTGACAGATGTAAGACAATAAGGGGAAGGTTTTTTACAATCCAAAATAGTAATTAAAAGAGAACACGAATTAAAATTTCCACATTGATCTTCCACTGTCCAGATAAATTTATGCTTTCCTAAAGGTAGTTCCCCTGCAAAATCATTTTTATTTCCGATAGAATCTATGGTACCATTGTTATTAGTATCAATTTCATATTTCCAAACCAAGTTTTCTACTGAAGTACAAGAATCTTTAGCGCTTTGTGATATCTGTACCCATCCTGACTTACATTTGTTGTCAAATGAGCAAATCAGAGTATCTTTACATACAGAAGTAAATATGGGCTTATCTGTATTATGAAGTTTTATGAGTTGTACATACGGTCCCCACTTCCCTTTTTGATTATTGTCAGTAAACTGACACCAATCCAATACGGTCCAGGTTCGTATGATTTTCACACATGCTCCATCTGCTATATAAAAAGGCAAATCATCATAGCTAGCAGCTATCGTACCACATGAAGTATTAGTAAATAAAGGCTTTCCAGTTATTTCAGGTCCTATAGCGCTGGATTTACAGCCATCAGAAACATAGTTTGGAGGCCACTTGAGTTGTAAAGTATCGTTACCATCAAATGGTTTCGGGTTGAGTATTGTAATCGTCTGGATACACGAATCTTTTAAACCGGTTGGGTCTTTGGCAATAAATTTTCTTATAATAGTACCTGTAAAGCATTTAATATCAGCCACATAAGAAGAAGAGACGGTGACACTACAATTGTCCGATGCAAGCCCATCTTTACCTACAAACCCGTTGTGGTAATAATTAAAAATTTTTATATCTTTTATGTCACTGGATTTTGTGACCACTCTGCCGAAAATATCAAGGTTTTTTAAATCATAGTTATCAGTACATGTCAGCGTTATATTTGGTGGGCAGGAAATAACAGGTTTCAGTTTATCTTCCACAAGTACTTCGACCATACAGATGTTTTTGTTTCCATATACATCAGTAACTTCAAAAGCGACCATAACTATTGTTCCAATTTCACTACAGCAAAAATCCACATAATCACCAAAAGTAGTCCCAAAACCACACTTATCGGACATTTTTCTTACTTTATAACTTGCGATTGAACAGTTATCTGTACTACCATCGTCAAAAGTAAAAGCCATTGCCCTGCCCCTTCCTGTCCCATCCAGAGATATCTTTGTAGTTTGATCGCATACTACACTTGGGGCTATATTATCTTTGACGTCTACTACGGTGCTGCATATAGTACTATTGTTACATTCATCAGTAGCTATGTAGTCTAAATTGTACATCCCAACAGGTAATTCATCAAAATAATACTTCTGTTGCTGAAATTTAATGAATTGATTTGCAACAAATCCACTTTTATCGGTCAACTGATACTGAATACTATACTTATTGCAATCCTCTATTTTAATCAAATTGGGAATCGGTACCAAATTAGTATGACAAAAATAAGCTCCTGCAAATAATTGCAAAGTATCACTGCACATCATTTCCGGACCCTTGCTGTCTCTGACCAGAATGATTTGATTTCTGGGGATACTCTCTGAAGTACACCAATCTATGACAAACCATGATCTGGCAATTTTAAATGATTTACCACACAGATCAAATCTGACATCAGTCATATTGAACTGGAGATTGCCGCAAAATCCTACATTGGGAACACCGGTAGTATCAGTAGAAGGATGACCGTTGCTGAAAACGGGAAATCGATCACCACACTCAAAAGCAGGTTTATCCTTCCCATCATAGTGTGGCGGAAAAATTACAGCGGATAACGGAATCCTTTTAATCACAATCCTTTGATCACATGATGATGAGTTTCCCTTTGCATCAGTAGCTTTCCACCTGCGGATGATAGTTTTATCTTCATCTTTTGTACAGTTTGCTTTGATGACTTCATCTTTATATTCAAGAGTAACTTTGCTGCAAAGGTCCCAATTGCTGACCGTATATCTATTACTAATCAATGTGTCAATCCTAGCTCCTAAAGGCAAAGGAAAACCTACACTTGCGGGATTAGAAGCTTTTGTACACAAAATAGTATCATTTCTGCAGGCAAATACTGGAGGGAAATAATCCTGAACTATAAATTTACCCCAGCAAAAATTAGCCGTGCATTGGTGACCAAGCTTGTAGGTAATTTCCTTATCGATATGGTCGCGGGTCAAGGTATTATTTAGTATTATTTTACCCGCGGCATCGTAAAGTGTAACTATATAATTACTGAGAGGTGGTAAGGGATTGGATTGGAGCATGGATGCATCCACTATTTGGGTACAATTTTCATTGAGAGAAATGTTTATATTGGAGTTGCAGAATAAAGGGGGTGCATTTTGGAAAGTAATTCTTACTCTATCTTCTTTGGCTGGAGTAGGATTTGGATTTCCAGGATCAGAAACCAAAAGTAATTCATACCGGAGATTGATATTTTTGTCTGCATTTCCTGGAACATAAATAATATTGTTTTGAATGGCTTGCAAAAACCTTACTGATGTAAGATTCCCGGGTTGAAATAGTCCGTCACCAATGCGCACCCATAGACCATCTGATGCATCTCCTGTGATAGAAGCATTCAGTGAAGATAAAAGTAATTGATGATTAACACAGACAGTTCTGTCCGTACCTGCATTGACAACAATATCTTGCGGGGCCGCTGCATTTTCCTGCCATTCTGCCGCACTCAAAGCAGCAAAAGTGGTCACAACCAAAAAGAATATATACTTTTTATAATTCAATGAAAATAAATATTAAGTATAATTATAAACTGTTTAATGCTTTATTATAATAATTTACATATTATAAAAATACATAATGCAATAATTATACCAAAATATATCTAAAACGATAAATACACCCGTCTCATGGCTTTTTCAAAATTTGAATTGCATTTTGACTAATTGGTCAGCGTTAAAAGATGCTTTAAAAACAAATTAAAATTTTGTTAAACTCATTATCTGAACTTTCCTTTAGACGCAAATCCTATAACTTTATCAAAAGTTAAAATTGTGAAACACAAAATTTTACCCACGTTTTCATTTATAGTGTTGATTTCTATATACTCTTGATGGGTAAATACGCCTATATATACGAAAGAAGCCAAAAACAACAAAGATTTACAGATCTCTTATTTGTTTGAGCATGATGGGTGTAAGGCATATATATTCAGGGATGATGGAAATTGGGAATATTTCATTTCATGCAACGGTGAAGCTACTTATCATGTTTATATCCAACAGAATGATAAAAAATACAATCAGAAAAAATTTGGGTACATTCCGTTTCACTTCACCCACGAGCCATTTCGTATGGCTCGAACGGGTTCGTTCACCAAATGGGTAATAATGGTTTTCCTGCAGTATCTCTCCCGGTACTTGTATATTAACATCGCCACTGGGATCCGCAAAGGTGATGCGCATATTGCCGAGATGGTCTATGACATCGGATCGATAAGTAGGTTACATCTTCTGGCAACAACACAAAAATAAGCCATATTTCCGGACTACTGCATGAAGTCCTTCTTTTTTATGCTTT
>JAYTNJ010000222.1:0-17211 GCA_043748345.1 Saprospiraceae bacterium | reverse complement strand
TGGATTAATTAAGATGAATCATTAATCCACTTCTATGAAAACAAATATTGACCTCTCTTTAGCTTCCTATCAACTGAAACTCAGTCCTTCTATTTTTTGCTTTGCAGGCCTCATCGGTATTGGCTTCACAACCAATTACTGGTTTAGAAGGCCCATTACCAATGATGATAAATCTATTAGCATCCATGCTATATTGAGATTTTAAATAATCTGCTACAGATTTTGCCCTTTTTTCAGATAATGCTTTGTTGGTCCCTGCACTTCCTACATTATCTGTATTACCCTCCACTCTTACTTTTACATTGGCAAATGTTTTAGCAATATCAGCAAACTGAAGATCAATTATAGTTTTTGAATTTTCATCTAATACAAATTTTCCCGATGCAAAATTTATACTAATGGGTTTGGATGCAATAGCAGGGGCAATCCTTTCAGCTTTGGTGGCAGGAGCAAATGTTTTGGACTTTTCAGCATCATAGGCTGCGCCGGTAAGATTAGTTTGGGCTGCTGTAATAGCGCCTGTATAAATAACTGATCTCCATGCTGGAGCCGCTTTCGGTGAATCACCAGTTTCAACAAATTTTTTAGCCATTTTTTCATATAAATCCTGACCTTTCTGTCCCTTATATCCTGAATTCAATCCGAAAAAATTGATATTATCTCCCTGCCCAGTCCAGTAAACTGTTCCCATCATACCTAATCCGTCATCTTGTGTCAGTCCCACTAAATCTCCTACATACTTCGCAGCTTTTACATGATTGGTTTTGCTGGAGTTTAATTCTGCTACTCCTTTCATCCATCCTTCATAAAATCCATGAATCATATTCCTTTTATCTTTGATGGTTTTCTCACTTGCAAACATGATATCTGCGATTATATGAGATTGTTGCAATGTAGTTAATAAAATTTTTGACCCGGGAACATCAGCTGTAGCCAACTGATCATCCGGACTCCACACAACAGCCGCATCTACATCATTAGAACGAAATAGTTCCGCTGCTTTAAGGTTATCTGAAGTTTTGACAACTATTACATCGCTATATTTTAGACCGGCTGCTTCCAATGTATTATTTAAAAGTGTTTGAGCCGGCGATGGTACTGCAACCGCTATCCTTTTACCTTTAAGATCATTTGCCGTGTTAATACCTCTCTTGACAATTACTGCATCTCCACCGCGGGACCAGTCTACCTGCATAAAAGCTTGAGGCTTAAATGCATTGATATCATCAGGAGCAGTATAAAGTGGAAATGCGTCTGCTGTTTGTACTAAGACATCATATTCACCTGCCATCCAAGCATTCATGGCATTTAACAAGTCATTTTCTAACTTAAATTCAACCTTAAATCCGTATTCCTTATAAAATCTTGATTGTTCATTTGCGGTTACACCTTCATTGAAGTAAAGTCCCGGAGCGTAGCCCCCCCAACTGACCAATTGCACTCTCAGAGTATTTGGATCTCTCGGGCCCGAGGTAGATGCAGATGTCGCACCTGTCTCCTTTTCAGTTCCGCTCTCAGAGGATGTCTGATCTGCTTGTTTTTTAATATCCTGACCTATTTTGGTATTCTGGAGCAGATATCTGCCTCCAAAAAAAAGGCCTGCCAGAATAACTAATGTAATAACTAACTTTGAAAAACCCGTAAGTCTAGTTGCCATTTTGAAATTTGTTTTAAAAATTATTCAAATAAATTATCGTATTGATTTGTTCGTCCCACTTTTTCAGGTTGTCTCAAGGGTGCATTTAGGTCTAAAATCTCACTTTCATCATTTGACTTTAATATCAATGATTCTTTTTCACCCCCTAACAATAAGGAAACACTTTCGTTTTCCCATTTTTCCAGCATTTTAAGGCCTTCTTCTTCAAAAACACCGTTTTGAAGATCAATTGATTGCATAAAGCCTTGTGATACTTCCATAAATCGTTCCATTTCGCCGACCTTTTGACTAACATCGTCCGCAATTGACTCGAGCGCAGCATCAAACATGGCCTTCTTGTCCGGGTCACCTTTTATAACTGACATAGCCGATTTCATGGCAGAATTGCTGGCAAGAATGGCTTTGCGTTCCTGATCCTTTACCATAACCTGATCCTGAACATCTTCTACCAAAATTTCAGAATTCTCGTACATTTTTGAAAGAACTCTATAGAGTACCTCCATTTTTTTGTACAAATCTTCCAGTTTGATATTTGACTCCTGCAACCTGCCTGCCTTACGACTTTTTAAAAGCATATGTGCTTGCTTATTTGCCTCAGCGGCTTGGCTAGCCATATTGAGATTCGTATCTATTTCTTTTTTATTTATTAGAATTATTTCTTGCAACTTGTGCATTTGACCCCTCAATTGAGCAATCTGCCGATTCATTTTTGTAAGGTTGGATTTTAAGTCTTCAACATATGATTTTAAAATACCTATGGGATCAATATTAACAAAAAGTCCGGTAAGCCACCTCATGCCACTTTTATACATGTAACTGACCAATGTCCTTGTTTTGCTATCCAACGCCATGAAGACAATAGTACCGAGAACCATCAAAGAAATAAATGCTCCCATCGTTGTGGTGATAAAAGCTACTATAGCTGCAATGCTTGAAATGGTCAGGTAACCCACTCCAAATATCAAAGCAGCCAGAAAAAGTGCTCCTGTGATACCTTCCGGCCTGGACCAAAAAGATTTTGATTTTTGTTCTGTCATTTATCTGTTCAATTAACCATCAAATATAATTAATTATATAAGATACCTATTAAATAATTTTTAATGTCTATAAATTGATGTGAAAATCAAAGATTACTTTTTATCTTTTCAATATCTTCTGAAATCTGCCCATAAACCAAATTGTATGATGCTACAAATTGTTGATTAGTCACATCGATTTTAACTATCGCGTCATTTATTTCATTTCTCATAGTGTCCAATTGCTTCTTTGCTACATCTATTTCCTGGTTGAGTTTTTCAATCGTCTGGTGTTTTTCTAAAATAGATTTTTCCACCGTCGCCAATTGGTCCCCTCGTCCCTGTACTTGTTTTAATTTTTGATTTTCGAGGGCGTCTTTAAATTTCTTATCCTCATTTTTAAGAATTGATATGTATTGTTCAGCACTTTGTATTAACTTTTCTTTGGATAATCCCATTGTTTTTGCCATTTCAAATGCTGATTTATATCGCATCCCTTCATCCGGAATGACATTAACTATAGATCTAAGGGAGTTTTTATATTCAAGATAATCAAATCCTTCCATATTGTTTGCTTCAATCGCCTTGAGAAGTAAATCAATAAATTTCTGATCAGGCGTCCCATCAGACACCATAGGCGTAGAAGCTACATAAGGCGAACTTGATGAAGTAGGTTGATTGGCTTTTTCATCCGGTGCACTTATATCAGAAGCACTATTTTCATCTTGAACGATAAAAAGCGATTTTATTTTTTTAAACATATCTGAAGTTTGTAACATACTATGAATGACTAATAGATTAAAACAGTTCCAAAAATATAATTTTTATAGATAAATCTTTGCAAAAATAAGATAAACTTAATGATGTTTTCGTCACAATCGATCCAATTTAATTTATTATCGGTCAACTAGGAACATCAACATCAGCTTTCATTTAGCAAACTTCAAAAAAATCAGTAATTTTAGTTAAAATAAATATTGTAGTTTCGATATTATGTCGTTTAATAACAACTCACTAACGGAATCCTAAAATTTTGAAAAATGGAACAGGGAGTATTCATTAGACTATTATTTTATTTTTGAATTGATGATTTCCATGACATAGTTAAATTGCTGGTCAACAGTAAAATGGGTATTATCAAGTAATATAGCATCATCGGCTTGCCTAAGTGGACTATCATCTCGGGTAGTATCGATATAATCCCTGTGCTGTATATTTGAAATGACTTCGTGAAGATCAGCTATTTGATTTTTTGAAAGCAATTCATAGTATCTCCTTTGCGCTCGGACTATAGATTCTGCAGTGATAAATAATTTTAAGTCGGCATGGGGAAATACCACTGTGCCTATATCACGTCCGTCCATAACAATACCACGAATGTCTTTCATTTGCCTTTGCTGCTTTACCATTTTTTTTCTAACAGCCGATATAGCAGACACTTCAGATACCACTCCGGAAACCGAAAGTGATCTTATTTTATTCTCAACATTTATACCATTTAGAAATGTAGCATTAGTTCCATTTATATTTTGAAATGAGATATGGATATTATTCAAAGCAATATCAACTTCAATATTTATTTTGAAATCTACTTTATTTTCTAAAAAATATAAAGTAACAGCTCTATACATTGCTCCTGAATCAATAAAAATAAAATTTAATTCTTTGGCAATTTGTTTTGCAAGAGTTGATTTTCCACAAGATGAAAAACCGTCAATGGCTATAATAAAAGGGTGGTCTGGTGATTTTTTCACAAAATATTATGATGTTTATAAAAATAAAAAAGCCCCTAAATATATTTATCAAGGGACCTTTTAATTTAATAATCTAATTTTTTTTACAAAATTTATTAGTACTCTTCTTCATTAAAAAGAAAATCATCCTTTCTCGGATAGTCCGGCCATATATCTTCCATAGATTCATAGATCTCAAACTCGTCTTCAAGTTCTTGAAGATTTTCTATTACTTCCAGAGGAGCACCGGATCTAATGGCGTAGTCAATCATTTCATCCCTGGTAGCCGGCCATGGAGCTTCTTCAAGATGATGGGCTAGTTCTAATGTCCAGTACATAAAAACACGTTAAATAAGGTTAAGAATTTATTTTGAAATAGTATTTAAAATACAACTTGGTTAAACCGGAAGCAATGTGTAAAAGTTCCCCGTTTCACGAAAATAATTAAATAATTAACATAGCATCTCCATAACTGAAAAATTTGTATTTTTCTTTAATTGCTTCGTTATAAGCTTCCATGATCAGATCAAATCCACCAAAAGCAGAAACCATAATAATAAGGCTCGTTTTGGGGAGATGAAAGTTCGTAATCATACTATTGGCAATGCTGAATTCGTATGGTGGATAAATAAACAGATTTGTCCATCCTTCAGATGGCTTTAAAAGGCCAGTGGCAGAAACTGAAGACTCTATTGTGCGCATAGACGTAGTTCCAACGGCACAAATCCTTTTGTTATTTTCTTTTGCTTTGTTTACGGCATTTGCAGCTTTTTCTTTAATGCTGTAATATTCTGCATCCATTTTGTGCTTTGACAGGTCTTCCACGTCAATACTCCTGAATGTACCGAGACCTACGTGCAATGTAACTTCTGCAAGTTCTGTTCCTTTTATCTCTAGACGTTTCATCAACTCACGAGAGAAGTGAAGACCAGCAGTTGGAGCTGCAACTGCTCCCGTCTCTTTTGCATAAACCGTCTGGTATCTGTCAAAATCAATTTCTTCTGGTGGTCTGGTAATATATTTAGGCAACGGCATACTACCCAATTGTTTTAACGCAGACCTGAATTGTTCGTCAGTTCCATCAAAGAAAAACCTAATAGTACGGCCCCGAGAAGTTGTGTTATCTACCACTTCTGCTACAAGAATATCATTCCCTCTATCATCAGCAAAATATAACTTGTTACCTACCCTTATCTTTCTTGCCGGATCAACCAAAACATCCCAAAGTTTTGCATCAGAGTTGAGCTCACGAAGAAGAAATACTTCAATCTTTGCACCGGTCTTTTCTTTCTTCCCATACATTCTAGCGGGAAAAACCTTAGTATTATTAAAAATCAAAGCATCACCGTCGTCAAAATAAGACATAATGTCTCTGAAAGTTTTATGTTCAATTTTGCCGGATTTTCGATCGACGACCATCAATCTTGATTGATCCCTTTCTTCAGCCGGATACTGAGCTATCAGCTCTTCCGGCAAATCAAACTTAAACTGTGAGAGTTTAGTCCTCATTAATGGTATTTTTATTTTCGGAGCGCAAAAGTAGAAATCTTTAGGGATTTATGTGTACGCTGTATGATATAATATTTTTTTTAAAACAAAATTCATCAATAAGACAGAATTATCCTCTGAATTGTTTTAGTTTATAACCATTTACCAAAAGTAAAAAATGATAAAATGGGCTATTCACGAAAATTAACAAACAAATTAAAGATTTAAGCCATTTCCTTTAAAGCTTTGACAAACTGATCGAGTTCTGACAGAGATGTATATATATTGGGAGTTATTCTGCACCCATGCACACCCTGGCCATCGATAGCTACAGTATATATTTTATATTTTTCTAGGAGTGTTTTAGCCATATCAGACGGTTTCATTTTTATAACACCTACGTTTGCAATTCCACATGATCGAGTAGGGTCTTCGGGAGTATTCAATATTATTCCATTAATATTTCTTACCTGATCTGTCCAATATCTTTGCAGATATCTTAATCTTTGTTCTTTTCTTTCCTTTCCAATTTTGAAGTAAAAATCTATTGCATCTTTAATTGTAAGATCAGTATATACCGGATGTGTTCCAGTATGATTGAGTTTTTTTATGTCTTCCGGATTGTCCGTCCAGGTGGCTATTGTTGGTATAAGATTTTTAATTTTAGGCTTGTTAATGTATAATAAACCAGCGCCTAAGGGGGTGCTAAGCCATTTATGAAGACTGGCACCATAATAATCGCAGCCAAGTTCCTTCATATTAAAATCGATGTGCGCTATAGCATGTGCACCGTCTACCAAAACATCTACCCCTTTACTATGTGCCATATCACAAATCTTTTTTATGGGCAAAATCTGCCCGGTTATATTTACTATGTGACATACCATGAGAAGCCTTGTTTTAGATGTTATTGCATTAGAGTATATATCTACTATTTCTTCATCATTGACAGGGTGATTGGGAACAGACACAATTTTGTTAACAATACCATACCGTCTGTTCATTAGTTTAAACTGATTTACTATTGACCCATAATCTTGTTCAGCCATTACTGCTTCGTCACCTTCCTTCCAATCATAGCCGTTAATTACTGTGTCAAGCGACTCTGTAGTGTTGCGGGTTATAATAAGCTCGTCGTGGCCACAACCCACAAGATCCGCCAATGCGTGCACTGCTTTTTCCTTATTTTCTGTCTGAACGGTACGCATATAATGAGAACCCTGAAAGTTGACTTCCCTTACATGGCTGACAAAATGATCCAATGTAGATTGCGGTAAAAAACAATAATACCCATTTTCCAGATTTATATATTCTGATTTTAGCTTGTACCCTTTCCTAATTTCGTCCCAGAATTTTTCTTCAGCGGCTATATCATTCGGTGACCAATCCTTATATTTACTATCAAGCTTGGTTAATAATTTTTCCATTGGTATATAAGATCCCAACATCATTGTGCCCGCACTTTTCAAAAAATTTCTTTTGTCCATCATTTAAATAATTTTTAGATAGGTCTACCTGATTAATTCTTGTTTGGCCCGATTCCACAAATCATCCATTTGTTCCAGGGTCATATCTTCCAGCGGTTTATTAGCATTTTTTTCAATAAACTCAAATCTGGCTTTAAATTTACGATTCACTTTTTCCAAAGCGGTTTCTGGATTAATCCCTTCAAAACGTGCGTAATTGATTAATGAAAACATGATGTCACCAAACTCATCTTCTTTCATATTTTCATCCCCAGATTTCTTTGCTTCTTTAAATTCTCGAATCTCTTCTTCAACTTTCTCCCAAACGTCGTTTTTATCACGCCACTCAAATCCCACCTGGGCAGTTTTTTCTTGCATTCTGTATGCTTTTACCATTGCCGGCAGACTTCTAGGGACTCCTGACAAAACAGATTTTTTTCCCTCAGCAAGCTTAATTTGCTCCCAGTTCCTTTTGACCTCACTCTCATTGTTGACTTTCACATCGCCGTAAATATGAGGATGCCTATTTATAAGCTTATCACAAATACTGTTTAGTGCGTCAGCTATATTGAAGTTCCCTGACTCCTCCCCTATTTTAGCATAAAATACCATGTGGAGCAAAAGGTCTCCAATTTCTTCTTTTATATCCTGACTATTATTATCCAGAATCGCATCCGAGAGTTCATAGGTTTCTTCAATAGTAAGAATCCTAAGTGATTCGTTTGTTTGCTTCAAATCCCACGGACATTTTGCACGCAAATCATCCATAATGTCGAGTAGCCTAATAAAAGCCTTGGCTTTTAAATTTTTATTATTAAGTAAATTTTCGATCACTTTTAAATTTCGGTTATATCAGCACAAATATAATATAAATAAATTAAGTAATGGAAGTTTTAAAATGTGTTAAATAAAATGGAAAAATCAGCAAAATACAGATATAAACAATATTGATATTACCTTTGTTAGACAATGTCAATGTAAACATAAAATATGAAAGAGTTTTTTTATATCTTAGTAGTAATTTTTATCATATTTGGATTCTCAATTATTCTTATGAACATCCGTCACATGGTCACAGGTAAGGAATTCAGGGGAAGTTGTGCGAGCAATAATCCTATGCTAAAAAATCAACTGGGAGATTGTTCAGTTTGTGGCAAAAAGCCTGAGGAAGACTGTAAAATGCCTGAAATAAAAAGAGTGTAATACCCTAATTTATCGCTTTACAGTTTCAGCCTTGAAAAACAAACCAATAGCCAATACAATAAAAACGATAAGAGTTAAACCGAGAACTAACATAATCTGAATTTGGAGTTGCGATGCAAATGTCATAAAAAAAACATAATAACAAAACGATTTATCTTATTAAACTGAAATATTTATTATTAAAATGTATAAAATTATTATTTACAATCCCTTAAGGAAAAAAATATTACCAATATTTTTAATTCTTTTTATAGCCTGTTCAACTTACTTGAAGGGTCAAGCTCCCAAAAAACCTACATCAGGAGAGATTTATCAAATGTTGGAAAAACTTAGGTTTTTGGGTTCAGTGCTATATGTAGCTGCTCATCCTGATGATGAGAATACACGATTAATTTCATATCTTGCCAATGACAAGAAAGCCTTAACTACATATCTAAGCTTAACAAGAGGTGATGGTGGCCAAAACCTAATTGGCCCTGAAATCTCTGAATTACTGGGCGTGATTCGCACTCAGGAGTTACAGATGGCCCGATATGTCGACAATGGTAAACAGATGTTCACTAGAGCAAATGATTTTGGCTATTCAAAGAATGCAGAAGAAACAATAAAAATATGGGATACAGATAAAGTCAAAGCTGACGTTATCTGGGCAATAAGGAGAATGCGTCCCGACGTAATAATTAACAGATTTGATCATAGAACTTCAGGCGAGACCCATGGCCACCACACTGCGTCAGGTCAGCTGTCTTATGAGCTTTTTGATAAGGCATCAGATAAAAAATTTCATCCTGAACAATTAAAATATGTATCTGTCTGGCAGCCTAAAAGGCTTTTTTTTAATACAAGCTGGTGGTTTTATGGCAGTGAAGAAAAATTTAAAAAAGCTGATAAGTCCTTATTAATGAGTATGGATGTAGGTGTATATTTTCCTTTGTTAGGTAAATCAAATACTGAAATAGCCGCCGAATCAAGAAGCAAACATAAATGCCAGGGATTCGGCTCGACCGGAACGAGAGGAATGCAGATGGAATATCTGGAACTTTTGAAAGGTGATATGCCTCCATCAAAATCTGATATATTTGAAGGAATAAATACAACATGGAGCCGAGTAGATGGTGGTGAACCTATTAAAGTACTGGTCGATGAAGTAGTCAAAAGCTATGATTTTAAAAATCCTGCTGCATCAATACCTGCACTAACCAATATCTATAGTGCTGTTCAAAAAGTTAATGATCCTTTTTGGAAAGAGATTAAAACAAAAGAAATAAAGGATCTCATTGCTGCATGTATGGGTTTGTATCTCGAAGCAAAAACTAATGTACATAAGGTAACAAAAGGTGAAACAATCACAGTAGAGATAGAAGCCATAAACAGACTTACTGCAAAAGCATCATTACTTTCTATAAAAGGTACAGGAATAGTAATAGACACCACAACTAATTATACCATGATAACTAATGAGCCATTTAAATGGTCTCATCAAGTGATCATTCCGCTTACCACTTCATATTCAGCACCTTATTGGCTTATAAATAAGGGTACCTTAGGATTGTATAATGTTCAAGATCAAGAAATTATTGGAAATCCAGATTCAAAAAGAGCATTTAAAGTTACTTTTTTTATGAATATTAACGGAGTGGAAATACCATTTGAAAAAGAGCTTGTGTATAAGTTTAACAGCCCTGAATATGGTGAAACATTCAGACCTTTGGAAATAGTTCCATCACTTTCAGTTAAGGTAAAAGAACCAGTTTATATTTTTGCATCAAATCAACCTAAAGATATTAAAGTTGTTGTTCATGCCTGGTCAAAAGACCAAAAAGGAAAACTATCCATTCCTGTCCCTCAAGGGTGGAAGGTAGAACCATCTACTATAGATTTTCAAATTGCTACTAAGGGAGAAAATAAAGATTTTGTATTTTCTGTCACACCCCCTGAGACTTCTGAGGAAATTATGATTACTCCAAGTATTGTTTCAGGTTCAGATGTTTTTACTGGTGAAATAATTGATATAAATTATGATCATATCCCATTTCAGACTGTGTTGATGAAATCAGAGAGCAAACTTTCAAGAATAGGTATTGAGATTAGAGGTCAAAGAATAGCATATCTTATGGGTGCTGGTGACGAAATTCCTGTCAGCCTTAGGCAAATAGGGTATACGGTTGAGACATTGAAGGCCGACGAAATATCACTGGAACGGCTTATACCTTATGATGCATTGATTATTGGTGTAAGGGCATATAATACAGAAGAAAATCTTAAATTTAAACAGAAAGATATTTTTGAGTATACACATCAAGGTGGTAATGTAATAATTCAATATAATACTGCTAATGGATTGGTGACTAAGGAAATAGCTCCGTATAATCTTACCTTGTCAAGAAATAGAGTAACGGTGGAAGAAGCGGAAATGCGCATTATAAATCCAGATCATTCAGTACTTAATTATCCGAATAAAATTTCTTCAAAAGATTTTGACGGGTGGGTGCAGGAGAGAGGTTTATATTTTCCAGGTGAATGGAATGCTGAGTTTACCCCTATATTTTCATGTAATGATCCCGGTGAAAAACCCCAGGATGGTAGTGTTTTGATAGCCAAATATGGTGAAGGTCATTATATTTATACGGGTCTATCTTTCTTTCGTCAACTACCCGCTGGAGTCTCAGGGGCATTCAGATTATTTGCAAATATGATCTCAATAGGTAGGGATGTCCAGCCATAAGAATCCGGGACGTTGGTCTCAATCATATACGCTGGTAATTCTGCTCAATGCTTTGTATATAATTCTTTTTTTTGTTATTATGAAAACCTGGAGTTGAAAGATCATGAGTAATATTGACTGGCTGGTTTTAATAGCAACTCTTCTGTTTATAGTAATATATGGTGCCTGGAAGACCAGAGGAACTCAAAATATGCAGTCCTACATGCTTGGAGACAATGAAGCCAGATGGTGGACAGTAGGTCTTTCGGTAATGGCTACTCAGGCAAGTGCGATCACATTTATGTCAACACCAGGTCAGGCGTTTCACGATGGGATGGGTTTTGTCCAGTTTTATTTCGGGCTTCCGCTAGCCATGATTATTATCTGCTACACTTTCATTCCTATATATCATCGCTTAAAAGTTTTTACTGCATATGAATTTCTAGAAGAACGGTTTGATGTAAAAACAAGAACACTTACAGCTGGGTTATTCCTAATTCAACGTGGACTTGCGGCGGGGATTACGATATATGCACCAGCTATAATATTATCTACTATTTTAGGATGGAATTTGAATTTATTAAACTTTCTCCTAGGAGCTCTTGTGGTAATATACACCGTTAGTGGAGGAACAAAAGCAGTAAATGTTACCCAAAAACAACAGATGTTTATAATAATGACAGGGATGTTTTTGGCATTTTACATTATACTAGATTCATTACCGGAGCATGTTACCTTCAATAAAGCTATGGAAATAGCAGGTGGGTCAGGCAAATTAAAAATTTTAGATTTTTCTTTTAATATAGAAAGTCGATATACTTTTTGGTCAGGTATTACGGGTGGTTTATTTCTGGCCTTATCATATTTTGGTACAGATCAATCCCAAGTACAAAGGTATCTATCGGGTAAATCTATCAGAGAAAGCAGCCTCGGTCTAATCTTCAATGGTATCCTTAAGGTACCAATGCAGTTTTTTATTCTACTTGTTGGGGTAATGGTTTTTGTATTTTACCAATTTAACGCTTCCCCAGTTTTCTTCAACGCAAAAACGCTAGATAAACTAAAAAACACACAAGCAGTTGGGGCAGTTACTGCCCTAGAAACAAGAAATGATTCTATATTTAAAGCTAAATCAGCGCTACTTTATAGCTTGGAAAATGTTGAAAAAAGTAATGAAAACAAATCTGCAATTAGTGAGCAAATACAAAAACTGAATTCTGCTGAAAAAGCTGTTAGAAATGATGCAAGGGAGTTGGTAAACATTCATCTTCCTGACGAAGAATCCAACGATAAAGATTATGTCTTTATAAGTTTTATTCTTGCACATCTACCAAAAGGCATCATAGGATTGCTTCTTGCTGTAATTTTTAGTGCTGCAATGTCTTCAACCGCATCAGAACTTAGTGCTTTGGCAACTACGACAACCGTAGACATATATAAGAGAATCATTAATCCATCGGGAAGTGATTCACACTATGTTTTGTCGACTAAAATGCTAACGATAGTCTGGGGTGGAATAGCAATTACATTTGCATGTTTTGGAACATTATTTGAAAATCTAATTCAGTTTGTGAATATAATAGGGTCAGTATTTTATGGGACAATACTCGGCATTTTTTTAGTTGCTTTTTACTTCAAAACTATCAAAGCCAATGCTGTTTTTTATGCTGCTTTGATTTCAGAAGCAATCATAATTGCTATTTTTTGGGCTGATATCATCGGTTATCTTTGGCTTAACGCAATTGGCTGCGGCCTAGTCATCATCATAGGCTTAGTTTTTCAACATCTTATACTAAAACCAGCATCAGGATATGAACCTGCCTGATGCATTTATAAATGACATAAACAAAAGTTTAGCTTTAAACGAACAGCAATTATTTTTTGAAGCACTTGGGGATTCTACACCAGTTTCTATCCGAATGAACCCGTTTAAATGGAAAAACGATATTCCTGATTTACAAGTTCCCTGGTGTCCCTTTGGGTTTTATTTGGATAAAAGGCCTAAATTTACACTAGATCCATCGTTTCATGCTGGTGAATATTATGTTCAGGAGGCATCTTCTATGTTTATCTACCATATCCTAAATCAACTGCCAGTAAGTAAAAAAGGGCTAAAAGTATTGGACCTATGCGCTGCCCCCGGAGGGAAAAGTACCCTTATTTCTTCATGGCTTGGGGGAAATGGTCTATTGGTAGCAAATGAGGTAATAAAGGGCAGGGCTTATACTCTTAAATATAATTTATCCAAGGAGGGACATGCTAATGTTTTAGTATCAAATAATGACCCAAAAGATTTCAACAATATAACCGAATTTTTTGATATTATTTTAGTAGATGCTCCTTGTTCGGGTGAAGGAATGTTCAGAAAAGACCCAAAGTCCATCTGCGAATGGTCGGAAGAAAATGTGCAAAACTGTTCATCGAGACAAAAAAGTATTCTCACTAACGTCATTTCTTCACTAAAATCAGGTGGATACCTTATTTATTCTACCTGCACGTATAATGATATAGAAAATATAGAAAATACTGATTGGCTGGTTTCCGAACATCACTTCCAAAGTATTAGTATTAATGTTCCTGATGCGTGGGGTGTTTGTATTAAAAATGGTATAAAAAGTATTGGATATCAGTTTTATCCTCATAAGGTGAAAGGCGAAGGATTTTTTGCGGCTGTTTTTAAAAATCCAATCGGTGAAGATAACTCATTAATCAAAAGAGAGGTGAGGTGTAAGAATCTTAATCTTGTTGAAAAAAATGAATTGTATTTAATTAAAGATTGGGTCAGGGTATCAAATATGACCTTTTTAAAAGATAAAGCCGGAACAATTCACGCAATTGATGATGAAACAGAAAATGACATACGTTATCTTGAAAACCACTTAAGGCTCATCTATTGCGGTGTTTCCGTAGGAATAATTAACAAAAACATACTAATCCCCGATCATAGTTTGGCTTTATCGCCGTTACTTTCTGATGAATTTCATACAGTTTCGCTCAATTCAGAAAGCGCTTTGTTATATTTGAAGAAGTCATTGAACCAAATAGATTCAGATAAAAAATCATGGATTCTTGCAACATATAATGGCAATGGACTGGGATTCCTTAAGAACCTGGGAAACAGAATAAACAATTATTTGCCGGCAGAGTACAGGATACTTATGGACCTGCCTCAAATTACATCTTAATTTTTCTCATTCTTAGATTTAATGGTGTAATTTCAAGATATTCGTCTTCCTTGATATATTCCATAGCTTCTTCAAGAGAAAACTGAATTTTAGGCGCAATTTTCATATTTTCATCAGATCCGGACGCCCTCATATTGGTTAACTTCTTTCCTCTGATAATATTTACATCAAGATCATTATCGCGACTATGTTCTCCGATTACCTGGCCAATATATACTTGCTCCCCGGGATCAATAAAAAATTTACCCCTATCCTGAAGTCTGTCAATAGCAAAAGGAAGAGACTGACCCTGCTCCATAGAAACAAGTGAACCTTTCCATCTTGTAGGAAGCTCACCTTTGTGTTGTTCAAATTTTAAAAATCGATGTGTCATCACAGCTTCCCCTGATGTTGCCGTAAGCATATGGTTTCTCAGACCTATGATTCCTCTCGAGGGTATTTCAAATTCAAGGTGCTGGATGTCTCCTTTAGGTTCCATCACTTTCAAAAGCCCCTTTCTTTGTGTTACTAGCTCGATAGCTCTACCTGAAGAAACTTCAGGAACATCTATAACTAATGTTTCAATCGGTTCACATTTAATCCCATCAATTTCTTTAATAATGACTTGTGGTTTACCTACCTGAAGTTCATACCCTTCTCTTCGCATTGTTTCTATCAGAATACTTAAATGCAATACTCCCCTTCCGTAAACATTAAATTTATCTTCCGTTTCTCCATCCTCTACACGCAAAGCGAGATTTTTTTCCAATTCTTTATATAGTCTATCCCGAAGGTGACGCGAAGTTACAAATTTACCCTCTTTACCAAAAAACGGTGATGTATTGATAGTAAAAAGCATGCTCATAGTTGGTTCGTCCACTTCTATTCTCTTAAGTGCTTCAGGCTCATTCAAATCTGCAATGGTATCTCCTATTTCAAAATCTTCAATGCCTACAACTGCACATAAATCACCACATCTCACTGATGATACTCTAGATTTTCCAAGACCAAGGAATACATATAACTCCTTAACCCTTACTTTTTTATTCACTCCATTCTTTTTGCAAAGAATATAATCTTTATTCTCTTCCAAATCCCCCCTGTAAACCCTTCCGATAGCTATTCTACCTTGAAATGAATTAAAATCCAGTGAAGTGATACCCATTTGTACTGTACCTTCTTTGTAAGGTGCCTCAGGAATTACATCTAACACGGCTTGTAAAAGCGGCTTAATATCTTTAGTTCTAATATTATGTTCATGGCTCATCCACCCATCTCTACTTGAACCGAAAAGAGTTACAAAATCTAATTGATCTTCTGTTGCACCTAAATTATACATAAGGTCAAAAACATCGCTTTGAACTTCTTCGGGGCGACAATTTTCCTTATCAACTTTATTGATCACCACAATTGGTTTGAGACCAAGTTCGACTGCTTTATTTAGCACAAATCTTGTTTGTGGCATTGGTCCTTCAAAAGCATCAACAAGAAGTAATACTCCATCAGCCAGATTTAATACCCTTTCGACTTCGCCACCGAAATCGGAGTGGCCGGGAGTATCTATTATATTTATTTTGACACCATTGAATGGGACAGATACATTTTTTGAAAGTATTGTGATGCCACGTTCTCTTTCCAGATCGTTTGAATCCAGAATGAGTTCTCCTGTGTCTTTGCGGTCATCCATTGCTTTACATTCATGAATAATTTTATCCACGAGAGTTGTTTTGCCGTGGTCAACGTGAGCTATGATAGCTATGTTTCTAATTGATTCCATAATTAATACTTAAAATTTGAAACGTCTACATCCACAATAGGGATATATCATTTCATTAATCATTTATGAGTTAAAATATTTTAGCTGAAAACTTCTTTTTTAATAGCGATTCTTCTTCCTCTGTATTTAAGGATTTTACCGCTTTCCATAGATTTGGAGAACTTTTTATCTATCTCGACAAGGCAATGCCTTTTCTGAATATCGATATTACCAATTTGTTTTTTAGAAAGTCCGGCATGACCAGCAAGAATATCTATAAGAATGCCTGGGTGAATATTATCAATTTTTCCTATCCCTACAAAAAAAGTCTCCATGTGGGGATTGCCCTGATATCTTCCACTTCCTTCTCTTGGTGCTCTTCTGTCATCATCTCTCCTCGGGCTGACATCACCTCTGCGGCTATTCCTGTCATTTTTATCATGATTCAGTGAAATATTAAGGTCATCTTTTTCAACCTTTTTATAGAGCCTGTTGAACTCCATAGCCAAAATTTTCCCTATCAGTTCTTCTTTAGATAATACCTTAAATGCATCACATGCCTTCTCAACCATTTCATCACTAAGTTCTATGGTATCAGTATGTGAAACTTTTTCAGTCCACTTCTCCAACTTTTTATTATACATCTGAGACTGCAGTGGCACCTTTATATGTTTGATGTCAATTCCAATAGATCTTTCAAAAAATCGTATCCTGCCTATGTCCTGAGGTGTTACTATTGCCAGGGAAGTACCTTTTTTCCCAGCTCTGGCTGTTCTTCCTGATCGATGTGTATAATATTCAGCATTTTCAGGTAAAGAATAATGAACAACGTGGGTCAATGATTCGACATCAATACCTCTAGCCGCAACGTCAGTTGCTACAAGAATTGATGTAGTCTTATTTCTGAATTTCGCCATCACAGCATCTCGTTGTGACTGCGACATATCACCATGTAACGGTTCGGCCCTATATCCTTCCTTCTCTAGATATTCAGCTAACTCCTGAGTGTCCATTTTTGTTTTAC
>JAYTNJ010000221.1:0-2254 GCA_043748345.1 Saprospiraceae bacterium | reverse complement strand
ATAGTTATATATTACTTCCTGAAACATCTGGTAATGTAGTAATTACTCCGGCAAGTGTTGAAACCGAAAGCGGTGTTTTGGTTTCTGATTCTATCGAAGTGTACGTGGTCGAATCTAGTAAGAAATACAGACCTTCACGAAGTCAAAAGCGAATATTCAGATATGATAGCGAGTCAAATGCTTCATCTGATAGAAAAATTTCCCCTAAAAAAAGAGTACTGAAAAAAATATGACAACCTATGACATCTCATAAGTTTCGATATTTTCCTGTGACTTTATTCTTTTGGATTGCTCTGATATCTGGTGAACATCAGATTTTTGCCCAATCTCAGCGTTTTTTTATGAAGACTGATCGTACCCAAATTGCAGAAGGTGAGACTTTTATGCTTGAAGTGGTCATAGAAGATATGGATGGGAAAAATCTTCTTTTACCCGACTTAACACCATTTAAAATAGTACAGGGTCCATCAACATCTTCCTCCATCACTATAATAAATGGAAAGAGATCTGCCACACAATCATATCAATATCTCCTTCTTGCTACAAAAAAAGGAAAATTTACCATTGCAGCGGCCACTATAAAACTGGGAAGCCGCACTTTAAAATCAAACACCTTAATTATTGAGGTAGAAGCAGCAGGCATTAATTCTCCTTCTTTGTCAGTGAATTCACTCAGTGAAGCTTTTATCCGACTCGAGGCTGGTAATGAAAATGTATATCCCGGTCAGCAGATAGTTCTCAACCTTGTCCTTTACACCAGATTGAATATAGAATCTTATCAGATGCTTAACGAACCTGATTTTGATGGATTTTATGCACAAGTTGCAAATGATATAAGGGATCAGCCACAAAAAAAAAGTATAAAAGGTAAAGAATACTATACTCAGATTATTAGAAGATGGATACTATTCCCACAGAAAACAGGTATTTATACTCTTGGTACTGTTAATTGCAATCTGGATATAGCGGTAGAGAATGGGAAATCATCTTTCTTTTTCAGAGATACTCGACAGGAAACCGTTGTAAGTAATACAGTAAAACTGAAAGTTAACCCGCTACCTACACCTACACCAGCGTCTTTTAGTGGTGGAGTAGGCAATTTTACCATGACTGCCAAGCTACAAAAGAGTACGGTGATGACAGGAGAAGCTATTAATTTAGTAATGCAGATTGAGGGAGACGGCGATTCGAGAATAGTTCAGGCACCTGGTTTCAGACTTCCGGAGAGCGTAGAGAAATATAGTCCTTCTGTCATCAAAGAAGAAACTTTTCAAAGAGGTAATGTTATAAAAATGCTCAAGGAATTTGAGTATATTTTTGTCCCTTCAAAGGACACTATTCTTACGATAAAACCTGAATTTACATTTATTGATGTTAATAGTGGTGATTATAAAGTCATTGTGGCGGGCCCATTTACTGTTAATGTGGTAAAAGGAAAAAGTAATAATTCAAATGGGATCCAATCGGCTACTATTGAAAAGCTATCACCTATGTCGGATGATATGTCACTATACGACACACAAAAAGAATTTTTTGGATCTACTCTCTACTTTGTATTATTTTTTGGTATCGTATTTATAATTATTTGTACATACTTTCTTAAAAAATATAAACAAAATAAACAAAAACAAAAGGAGATGAAGGAACAACAAGTATCGGTTGTTGCTATGGAATGTCTACATAAAGCAGAAACTTATAAGCAAAGTGATAATAAAGCACTTTTTTATGAAGAAATCGCCAAAGCTACATCAGGCTATCTTCAGCAAAAATATAATATTCCAAATATTTCGGCTGATTTTGAAATTTTGATAAAAAATATGGAGCATAATAATATCCCAACATCACTTATTTCTATATTTACTGAAATACAGAAGAACTGTCATTTGGCGAGATTTGCGGGTGTGTATGGAGATATGGAGAATGTCTACCGTAAGTCCACGCAATGGATAACAAAGATGGAAAAAATTGAATACGAGACTATATCATAATACAAAAAAAGAGCACCCTTTTTTCAAAGGAATGCTCTTCAGTCTTGGTTATTAAAAGAGTAAAATCTTACAGCAGATTATTCACTATCTGCAAAATATTTTATCATAGATATTATTTCTTTGTCTATTTTTAATTCAGGGGCAATATCAAAAATCATTAAGTGTTGTTCGTGATTTTCAAGTAATGCTTCTTCAAGTAACTTCATACACTCTTCTTTATCTTTAAGCAAATAAGATATAACAGCTTTGCAATAAAGAAGGTCAGC
>JAYTNJ010000220.1:0-5398 GCA_043748345.1 Saprospiraceae bacterium | reverse complement strand
TTTATTACATAAAAAATAGTATATTAATGTATTACAAATATTTTATTATCATATTTATAAACAGGTAGGTAATATTTCACTCATAAATAATGTAAAATAAAATAAAGCTTAGTGATTATAATTTAGGTATCTAATTTGGTATCCCTTATCAAATTTACTATTTTTTAGAAGCTGAGAATGCCTTGACTGAATTTTGGAAGTTAGACTATTCATAGATTTGTTAATCCTGATACTCATTTATTTCGGACTACCCATCATTATTTTCAACTCATGCTGTAAATTTCATTATATTCTGGTTTTTACCCTAAAAATTACAAGGGTAAGTAATTATGCTTATAAAATAGTTCTATTTTAGACATCAAATTGGTATAAGATCTATCACATTGCTTTTCATATATTTATCTCCATAAATGGATGCTTGAACATAGCATTTGCTTTACATTTAAATTTTTATAAAATGTGTATAGTTTTACTTTTGTCCAGTATTTTTTAACTTTTAAATTATTGTAGAATGACAAAATCAAAATTGGAGTATATTTGGCTTGATGGGTACAAACCCACACAAAGTCTAAGGAGCAAAACTAAAATTATACATAATTTTTCAGGTAAACTTGATGATTGTGAAATGTGGTGTTTTGACGGATCTTCAACTGAACAAGCACCAGGTGGATCTTCTGACTGTCTGTTAAAACCTGTATTTATTTGTAATGACCCCCAGAGAAAAAATGGTTACCTTGTTATGTGCGAAGTTATGAGTCCGAATGGTTTGCCGCATCCGTCCAACGGCCGGGCTACTATTGAAGATGATGATAATGATTTTTGGTTCGGATTTGAGCAGGAATACTTTCTTTGGAATCCTGAGATAAACAAACCTTTAGGATTCCCGGTCAATGGATTTCCTGCTCCTCAAGGTCAATACTATTGTTCAGTAGGAGCAGCTAATGCATTCGGGCGCAATATTGTAGAAGAACATTTGGATGTATGCCTTGATGCTGGGCTAAATGTTGAAGGTATTAATGCAGAAGTTGCTGCGGGGCAATGGGAGTTTCAAATCTTTGCAAAAGGTGCTAAAGCGGCAGGAGATCAGATCTGGGTAGCGAGATATCTATTAGAGAGAATAGGAGAATCCCATGGTGTAGTTATAAACTGGCATTGCAAACCACTTGGAAAACTTGATTGGAATGGTTCGGGAATGCATGCAAATTTCTCCAACAGTCTACTGAGAACATGTGGTGATAAGAAAGTATATGATCAGGTTTGTGAGGCTTTTAGACCATTTATTAAGGAACATATTGCTATTTATGGAGCAGATAATCACCTCAGGCTTACTGGAGCACATGAAACCCAATCCATAGACCAGTTCAGTTTTGGAATATCAGACAGAGGTGCTTCGATAAGGATTCCAATAGCTACTGTCGAAAGAGGATGGAAGGGCTGGCTTGAAGACAGAAGGCCAAATTCAGCTGCTGATCCATACAAAGTGGCGTCTCGTATTATAAAAACAGTCAAGACCGCCAAAGTAATGGAGGAAGTCTTGATATAATTGACTTTATGTCAATATACTTCACAAATTAAAGGCTCAGTAATTTCGATTTCTGGGTTTTTTTATTGACTATCCCTAATATAATTGGGGGTAGAATTTAAAATTCTTAAAATTTATTTTATTATGCATCAAAAAATTGGTACTTTTGTATTATATTTTAACATTTAATCATTTTAAAAAACATTATGGCAACGCTAAGATTTGAAGCTTTAAAACTCACTTTAGAAAGAAAACCGATTCATGTCATTGAACCTGTTGAGAGAAGATCTGAATTATACGGTCTAAATGTATTTAACTTGTCAAGCTTGACTCATTATCTGCCAAAAGATGCTTTCAATGCTGTAATGGATGCGATTAACCACGGAAAAAAGATTGATAGGAAGGTTGCTGATCAAGTTGCATCTGGAATGAAATCATGGGCTATTTCCAAAGGTGCAACCCATTATACTCACTGGTTTCAACCACTGACAGGTGGAACTGCTGAAAAGCATGACGCTTTTTTTGAACCGAAAGGAGATGGAACTGCTATTGATAAATTTGATGGTGGCCAATTGGTTCAGCAGGAACCAGATGCATCTAGTTTTCCAAGTGGGGGCATCAGAAATACTTTTGAGGCACGTGGTTACTCAGCTTGGGATCCTACATCTCCAGCCTTTATTATGGGTACAACGTTGTGTATTCCAACTATATTTGTGTCTTACACAGGGGAAGCGCTCGATAATAAAGTCCCTCTATTAAGGGCTCTATCTGTTGTGGATGAAGCGGCTACAGATGTTGCAAGATATTTTGATAAAAACATAAATAAGGTTATTTCGACTCTTGGATGGGAGCAAGAGTATTTTTTAGTTGATAGTGCATTAGCTGCAACAAGACCGGATCTGATGATGGCAGGTCGAGTTCTCCTAGGGGCTGAAGCGGCAAAAGGGCAACAATTGGAAGATCACTATTTTGGATCTATACCTGAAAGAGCCCTTGCTTTTATGCGTGAACTTGAAATAGAATGCATCAAACTGGCAGTTCCAGTAAAAACCCGTCATAATGAGGTAGCTCCAAATCAGTTTGAAATTGCTCCACTTTATGAAGAAGCAAATCTTGCTGTAGACCATAATTTACTGCTCATGGATGTTATGAGTAAAGTTGCTGCCAGACATAATTTTAAAGTATTGTTTCATGAAAAACCATTTGCAGGAATCAACGGGTCAGGAAAACATAATAACTGGTCATTGGCCACTGACACAGGGGTTAACCTTCTGAGTCCGGGTAAAACCCCTAAAAGTAATCTTCAGTTTTTAACTTTTTTTATAAACACGATTAAAGCAGTACACGATAATGCTGATTTATTAAGAGCATCAATAGCGTCTGCAAATAACGATCACAGGCTTGGAGCAAATGAAGCACCTCCTGCGATAATTTCTGTATTTATTGGTAAGCATCTAAGTCAGGTTTTAGACGAACTTGAAAATGTTTCAGATGGCAGCTTATCTCCTGAAGAAAAAACTGAACTTAAGTTAAATGTTGTTGGAAAAATACCTGAAATTCTTTTGGATAATACAGACAGAAACAGGACATCTCCATTTGCTTTTACAGGAAATAAATTTGAATTCAGGGCGGTAGGGTCATCTGCCAACTGTGCCAAAGCCATGACTGTCCTTAACCTAATAGTTGCGGAACAACTGGTCAAATTTAAAATTGACGTAGATAATCTCATCGAAAATAAAAGTATGAAAAAAGATGATGCCATCTTTAACGTATTGAGAGAATTAATTAAGGCTTCTAAAAAAATCAGATTCGAAGGAGATGGTTATAGTGAAGATTGGGTAATTGAAGCAAAGAGTAGGGGCCTAAATAATTTTAAAACCACTCCTGAGGCTCTTAAAGTTATGATTTCAAAAGATACTCTGTCGCTGTATGAAAGACATAAAATCATGAATAAGATCGAAGTTGAAGCGAGGTATGAAATTGAATTGGAAGAATATATCAAAAAAGTACAAATCGAAGGACGTATTTTGGGTGATATTTCCAGAAATCATGTTATACCAACAGCAGTAGCTTACCAAAACAAACTGATAGAAAATGTTCAAGGGCTTAAAGATATTTTTGGTAGAGAATATACCCAATATGCTTCAGAACAATTAAACCTTATAAAGCAAATTTCAGGGCATATAAGTTCTATCATGTCAAATGTGGATAAAATGACTGAGGAACGCAAAATGGCAAATAAAATAGACCATGCTGATAAAAGAGCCGAAACTTATTGCAACAAAGTAAAGCCATACTTTGAGGAAATCAGATATGCTTGTGATAAACTTGAGCTTTTGATTGATGATGAAATTTGGCCACTAACTAAATACAGAGAACTTCTGTTTACAAAATAGGCTTAATAGAAAATTATTCAACTTTACAAATGAAATTGCTCTTTCTGTCATTAAGGAAGGGCAATTTTTTTCTATTTTCTATTAATGGTTCTAAAGAGATAGTCACAATAGCATATCCGGGGTTGCTATCCATTTCGGTAATCACATCTCCGTTAAAATTATAAATCATAGAAGCGCCTGGATACTGATATCCGTTAAGGTCTGTTCCTGTTCTGTTTGTTCCGATCACATAACATTGATTTTCAATTGCACGAGCCCGAAGAAGAGCTTTCCAATGTTCTATTCTTGTATCCGGCCAATTTGCACTAAACATAATTATATCTGGATTTTCATTTCCAAAAGTCAAATAAGGAAATCTTAAATCGTAACATATTAATGGCATTACTTTCCAGCCATTCAGATCAAAAAAATTAGCTGCATTTCCCGATGAATAGCTCTTTTTTTCACCGGCTGGCGTAAAAAGATGTATTTTGTCATATGTGTATAGAACTCCTTTTTCAGAAAGAAAAATAAAAGTATTGTACCAGTGATGTTCTTTCTTTAAAGGTATAGAACCACATATAACCAAATCATGAACTGAAGAAATTTTTATTAATCTATTTATTGTTTCTGTCTGCCAATCTTCGGGTATTTCATCCGGTGTCATGGTGTATCCTGTATTAAACATTTCTGGAAGCACAAGTAAATCAACTTTACCAGAAATTTCATTACAAACATCATCAACCTGGTTAAGATTCTCCACATGGTTCATCCATATAGTTGAAAATTGATAAATCGCAATTCTCATGAATATTATATTATTTTATTGATCAATATTCTTTTCTTTGCCATGGCGGCAATTTCTTTTTTGGCTTTACATGTGCAGTTGAGTCGGAGAGCATTTTTCCTCCTGATTTTTCATACTTTTTGATTGCCTTTACATCAGCTTTGGGAAGAGAAATATTGACAACGATCTTCCTTCCTTCAAATTCTATATTATTAAGAGCATTTATAGCATTTTTAGCAGATTTTTCATCTTCCATAGTTACGAAACCAAAACCCTTATTTTGTCTGGTAATTCTATCAATAATTATCTTAGCGGAAGAGACTTCGCCATACTGGGTAAATAATTCTTCCAGTTCTTTTTCTTTCCATTTAAAAGGAATACTTCCTATAAATATGTCCATGAGTCTTATTTTATGTCTGCAAGATAAAAATAATCCAAAGAACATGAGCAGCTTTGTCAATTTTGTTTAGACATTTTGGGAGTACAAAAACTTAATATGAACATTTTAAAACAAATGTTTTAAAATGTTCATATTCATAATTGAAATATGGGGTTTTTTTACCAAAAATTTACACTTTTATCTGCCATAAATTAAAGATGGTCGAAAATGCTACTTTTTATTATACCATACAGCTACCATGGTATATCTTTAGTGATTATTTACATCAAATTATTAAGTTATGAAACATTATTTAAAAAATCTATTAAAAGGTA